>NZ_PYUK01000012.1:0-203113 GCF_003097365.1 Pseudomonas sp. B1(2018) | reverse complement strand
TGGCGATGCGTTTGCTGGTGGCCAGGGCTTCGCCGGCTTCTTTGCCGAAGCCTTGCACGATGTTCAGCACGCCCGGTGGCAGCAGGTCGCCGATCAGTTCGACCAGCACGGTGATGCCCAGCGGGGTTTGCTCGGCGGGTTTGAGCACCACGCAGTTGCCGGCAGCCAGGGCTGGAGCGAGTTTCCAGGCGGCCATCAGGATCGGGAAGTTCCACGGGATGATCTGGCCGACCACGCCGAGGGGTTCATGGATGTGATAGGCCACGGTGTTGCCGTCGATTTCGGCAGCGCTGCCTTCCTGGGCTCGGATGCAGCCGGCGAAGTAGCGGAAATGGTCGGCGGCCAGCGGGATGTCGGCGTTGAGGGTTTCGCGCACGGCTTTGCCGTTGTCCCAGGATTCGGTGATTGCCAGCAGTTCCAGGTTCTGTTCGATGCGGTCGGCGATTTTCAGCAGCACCAACGAGCGCGCCTGGGCGGACGTGGCGCCCCAGGCATCGGCGGCTGCGTGGGCAGCGTCCAGGGCCTTGTCGATGTCTTCGGCCGTGGAGCGGGGGAATTCGGCAATCGGTTGGCCATTCACTGGCGAGGTATTGGTGAAGTACTGACCTTTGACAGGCGCGACGAACTCGCCGCCGATGTAGTTACCGTATTTGGCTTTGAACGAAACGATAGCGCCTTCAGTACCGGGGTGAGCGTAACGCATGGTGGTCTCTCCTTGCTTTTGTGCTTATAGGGAGTCGCGCATGTGCGCTTGCTATAAGCGTAGAGCAAGGGGCGGGCCAGTGCGTTGCAGCTCAGGCAAATCAAGGCCTTGCGCATTTTTTGTCGGACGGATGGAGTGCGCCTGTGACGCTTTCGGTACAGCTGGCGTGACACTTTGTACCGTTTCTGGCGCAGCCTGTGACCGAGCGGTCTTGCAGGCATTGCAATGCAGGCTCGGCTGGAGGATGCTCGGGCAATCACAAGGACTGACGCTGCATCACCCCTGTAGGAGCTGCCGCAGGCTGCGATCTTTTGATCTTGAAAAAATCAAAGTCAAAAGCTCGCAGCCTGTGGCAGCTCCTACAGGGAGCGTGTAAACCTTTCGGGGGGAGAACAATAAGAAATGCCCGACAACCATTTGAGTCGCCATGCCCAGCAGGTCCTGACCGTCACTCAGGGCAAGGCTCCCCTGCATGGCCCTGGCAGTGATCCGTCCATCGCCCGCTCCTGGCTGCGCTGCCTTGAGGACTATCACCTCGACCCGGCCCTGAGCATCGCACCGCCGGTGCTGGAACACGGTCGTGTCCTCGAAAGTCGCGAACGCTTGCAGCAAGTGCTGCACATCGCTGGCAATGAAATGACCAGCCTGCACCAGCAACTCTCCGGTGCCGGCCATGCAGTGCTGCTGACCGACGCTCGCGGAGTGATCCTCAATTGCGTCACCGCGCCTGCCGAACGACAGATTTTCGAGCGTGCCGGGCTCTGGCTCGGCGCCGACTGGAGCGAGGCCTGCGAAGGCACAAACGGCATCGGCACCTGCCTGGTGGAACGTCAGTCGCTGACCATCCATCAGGACGAACACTTTCGTGGCCGCCACACCGGCCTGACCTGCTCGGCGAGCCCGGTCTTCGATCCCCATGGCGAATTGCTGGCGGTGCTCGACGTGTCGTCGGCGCGGCGCGATGTGTCGCGGCAAAGTCAGTTCCACACCATGGCGCTGGTCAATCTGTCGGCGAAGATGATCGAGAGCTGCTACTTCCTGCGCTGCTTCGACAACCAATGGCTGCTGCGTTTTCACTTGCAGGCCGAATCCGTCGGTTTGTTCAGCGAAGGGCTGCTGGCGTTCGACGGAGAAGGGCGTATCTGTGCAGTCAATCAGAGTGCGCTGAACCTGCTGGGACACATCCGCGGCGGCTTGCTGGGTAAACCGGTGGAGGCGTTTTTCGATTGCTCGCTCGATGAGTTGCTGGGGCGGGCGAGTATCAATGCCGCGGCCAGTTGGCCATTGCGTACCCGTGATGGTCGCAGGTTGTTCGCGGTATTGCGCGGCGAGGCGCGGCGGTCACTGCCGATTCCGATGGAGCCTGCTCCCAAGGCTGCACCGGCACCGCGCCTGTCCGGTATTTGCCTGGATGATGTGACCTTGCAGGCGGACTTTCGCAAAGCCTTGCGCGTGTACGAGCGCGACGTGCCGCTGCTGATCAACGGCGAAACCGGGTCCGGCAAGGAGGCCTTCGCCAAAGCGGTGCACCACGCCAGCCAGCGGGCGGAAAAAGCCTTCGTCGCCCTCAATTGCGCGGCCATTCCCGAGAGCCTGATCGAAAGCGAGCTGTTCGGTTACCGTGGCGGCAGCTTCACCGGCGCACGCAAGGAAGGCATGCGTGGCAAGTTGCAACAGGCCGACGGCGGCACCTTGTTCCTTGATGAAATCGGTGACATGCCACTGGCCCTGCAGACGCGATTGCTCAGGGTGCTTGAGGACCGGCAGGTGGTGCCGATCGGTGGCGAGCCGGAAGCGGTTAACGTGCGGATCATCAGTGCCACCCACCGTAATTTGCTGGATCGCGTGCAGGACGGCAGTTTCCGCGAGGATTTGTATTACCGCCTCAACGGGCTGGAAGTCGCGCTGCCGGCTTTGCGTGATCGCAGTGACAAATCGCAGTTGCTCGATTTTTTACTGGCCGAAGAGGCGGGCGGAGAATCGGTGGTGATTGACGGGCCGGCACGCGAGGCTTTATTGGGATTTGCCTGGCCAGGCAACGTGCGCCAGTTGCGAAATGTGTTGCGTACGCTGGCAGCCCTGTGTGAGGACGGACGGATCGGTCTGGAAGATTTGCCGGCCATGATTCGTTCGGCCAGGCCGGCGGTGGCTCAGGCTCTCGAAGAACCATCGGAGCATCCGCTGGAGGATGCCGAGCGGCTGGCGTTACTCAGTGCGCTGGAGCAGACGCGCTGGCATATGACGCATACGGCGGAGCAGCTTGGGGTCAGTCGCAATACCCTGTATCGCAAGCTGCGTAAACACGGTATTGCCCGGTAAACCGGGTCGCGGCCATTCGCGAGCAAGCCCGCTCCCACCTTGGTTCTATAGTGAACACAACTGTGTGAACACCTCCGAGCAAAATGTGGGAGCGGGCTTGCTCGCGAAGGCGTCTTCAGATCTGAAACATCAGGTGCGATTTTCCCCTCCCTAAGCTAACCTGCGACCAAGTTTTACGAGGTCGACTATGCACATTCATATTCTTGGTATCTGCGGCACTTTCATGGGGTCAATGGCGGTTCTGGCCAAAGAGCTGGGCCATCACGTGACCGGCTCCGATGCCAACGTCTATCCGCCGATGAGTACTCAACTGCAAGCCCAGGGCATCGAGTTGACACAAGGCTATGACCCGGCGCAACTTGATCCGGCCCCCGATCTGGTGGTGATCGGCAACGCCATGTCGCGGGGCAACCCAGCCGTGGAGTATGTGCTGAACAAAGGCCTGCCTTATGTGTCCGGCCCGCAATGGCTGGCGGATCACGTGCTGCAAGGTCGTTGGGTGCTGGCCGTTGCCGGTACGCACGGCAAGACCACCACCAGCAGCATGCTGGCCTGGGTGCTGGAGCATGCAGGCATGGCCCCGGGCTTCCTGATCGGCGGCGTACCGCAAAACTTCTCGGTGTCCGCGCGCCTGGGTGATACCCCCTTCTTCGTCATCGAAGCCGACGAGTACGACAGTGCGTTCTTCGACAAGCGCTCCAAGTTCGTACATTACCGTCCGCGCACGGCAATCCTGAACAACCTTGAGTTCGATCACGCGGACATCTTCCCGGACCTGCCGGCCATCGAACGGCAGTTCCATCACCTGGTGCGGACCATCCCGAGCGAAGGCCTGGTGATTCATCCGACCACTGAGCCGGCGTTGCAGCGAGTCATCGAGATGGGTTGCTGGACCCCAGTGCAGACTACCGGTGCCGGCGGTCAGTGGCAGGTCAAACTGCTCAGTGAAGATGGTTCGAAGTTCGAAGTGATGTTCGAAGGCGTCACCCAGGGTGTGGTCGAATGGGACATGACTGGCCAGCACAACGTCGCCAATGCATTGGCCACTTTGGCCGCTGCACGCCACGTCGGTGTGGTGCCATCCATGGGCATCGCCGCGTTGAGCGCCTTCAAGAGCGTGAAACGCCGCATGGAGAAAGTCGCGGAAGTCCGTGGCATCACCATCTATGATGACTTCGCTCACCACCCGACCGCCATCGCCACCACGCTGGACGGCCTGCGCAAGCGCATCGCCGATGCACCGTTGATCGCGATCATCGAGCCACGCTCCAACTCCATGAAGCTTGGCGCGCACCGTGACGGATTGCCGGAAAGCGTGGTCGATGCCGATCAGGTGATCTGGTACGCACCCGCCAACCTCGGCTGGGACCTGGCGGGCACCGCGGCACTGTGCACTGTGCCGTCGATTGTCAGCGATTCCCTTGAGGGCATCATCGATCGTGTGAAGAGCCAGGCCCAACCCGGCACTCACGTGGTTATCATGAGCAACGGCGGCTTCGGCGGCCTTCACGGCAAGTTGGCCGAGGCACTCAAATGAACAACGGCCCGGACCGCATCACCCTGGCGATGACCGGCGCTTCAGGCGCCCAATACGGTTTACGCCTGCTCGACTGCCTGGTGCGGGAAGATCGTGAAGTGCACTTCCTGATTTCCAGGGCCGCGCAGTTGGTGATGGCGACCGAAACTGACGTCACGCTGCCCTCCAAACCGCAGATGATGCAGGCGTTTCTCACTGAATACACTGGGGCCGTCGCCGGGCAGATTCGTGTGTACGGCAGGGAAGACTGGATGTCGCCGGTGGCCTCGGGCTCCGGCGCGCCAGCGGCGATGGTGGTGGTGCCGTGCTCCACTGGCACCTTGTCGGCCATCGCTACCGGTGCCTGCAACAACCTGATCGAGCGTGCTGCCGATGTGACGCTCAAAGAGCGTCGCCAGCTGATTATCGTGCCTCGCGAGGCGCCGTATTCGAGCATTCACCTGGAGCACATGCTCAAGTTGTCGAACATGGGCGTGACAATCCTGCCGGCATCACCGGGCTTTTATCATCAGCCCCAAACCATCGACGACCTGATCGATTTCGTCGTGGCACGGATCCTTAACCTGCTGAATATTCCTCAGGACATGCTGCCGCGTTGGGGCGAGCATCATCTGACCAGCGATGAATAAGCTGCTGGTGATGGTGATGGTGATGGTGCTGGCGCTGCAATTGGCCGGATGCGCCACGGTGCGCACCCTCGATGCGGCCAAGCCGGGGGCGCCGGTGGTGTACGCCGGGACGCGGTTGGATTTGTATGCGATGAATGGCGGTTGTTGCGCGATGGACCGCTTCGGCGCGCAAGCGCCGAGCTATCCGGGTGTTGATCTGCCGGCCAGTGCGTTGCTCGACACACTGCTGTTGCCGTTGTCGGTGTTGACGGTGATCGGGGTGAGTTTTCAGGCAACGGGTGGGTTGTAGGTGTAGCGCGTTTTTGTGGCGAGGGGGCTTGCCCCCGTTGGGCTGCGGAGCAGCCCGAAAACCGGCGATCTCCATTTTTCTGATACACCGCGAGTTCCCTATTTACGACTGCTACGCAGTCGAACGGGGGCAAGCCCCCTCGCCACAGGTCCGCGGATTATTTGCCGAGTTTGCGCAACTCATCCGACTCGACAATCCGCACGCCATCCTGTTCTTCGAGCGCAAGACGCCACATGGCGCGGGCGAGTTGGCAGGCTTCGATGCCGTGGTATTTACCGGGGATCAGGCGTGACAAGGGGCCGGCGACTTTCTCGGCCAGGCGCGGCTCAATGCGATCACCCAGCAACAGCGAAGGGCGGCAAATAGTCAGCTGCGGCCAGTCTTGCGCGCGCAACGCGTACTCCATCTCGCCTTTGACCCGGTTGTAGAAAATCGAGGATCGGCGATCGGCTCCCAGGGCACTGATCACGATCAGGTGCCGTGCGCCCATCTCCCGTGCGCGCTTGGCGAATGCCACCACCATGTCCAGGTCCACTGCGCGAAACGCCTGCTCCGAGCCGGCTTGCTTGATCGTGGTGCCCAGGCAGCAATAGGCGATATCGACCCGCCCGTTCAGTTGTGGCAGGAACGCCGTCGGGTCGCCGACCGGGTTTTCCAGGTGCGGGTGTTTGGCCAGTGGCCGGCGCGAGGGGGCCAAGACCCGAGTAATCGTTGGCTCGCTGAGCAAGCGATCGAGCAGGTGTTCACCCGTCAAACCGGTGGCTCCGGCGAGCAGCACATGCTGAGGCGTCAAGTACATAGTGTTTCTCCCTTGATACTGTTCAGCTTAGTTGCTGTTTGCATCCTTGCTTTGCATGGATGCACTTTGCAACGCTTTTCGTGCCTGTTGTTTGCGCAATAGTTGCCAGTGCGAAAGGACGGTTTTCGGTGCCCAGATCTGTGGTTCGGATGCTTCGAAGCCGTCCGCCAGCTCACGCTCGGCGACAGTGGCCTTGGCCCGTTTGAAGGCTTGTTCCAGATCATCGGTCTGGTTCAGGGCCTGGACGAACAGGGCATCGCCGAAGTAGGTGAAGTTGGCCTCCTCCGAGCAGCCGAAGGAGACGCGGTCAGCCCGCGAGGCCGTCATGATCAGGGTCCGTTCATCCTTGAGAGCGGGGATGAAACCGCCGGAGTAGCAGGACGAAATCACGATGACCTTGTCGCGGTTTTTCAGCGGGGCGAGAACAGCGGCCAATTCGTCGGCTGGCAGATCGGCCAGTTCCATGCGCGGCTGGTCCAGTACCAGTTCGTGTTCGCTGGTGCCATGGCTGGTCAGGTAGATGAAAATCAGGTCTTCCGGACCGCTGCGTTCGGCCAGCGCCAGGGCCGCGCGACGCAGGTTCTCCCGGGTAGCCATCGGGCGGTCGGCGAGGTGGTCACGATGGTTCACCAGGCGGATCTGGCCGAAGGCGCCGAAGCGGGTGGAGAGCATATTGGCGACGTAGTCGGATTCGCGCAGAAACACGCTTTGCTTGCCATCGCCGCCCAGGGTCAACGAATACAGCTCCACTGCCGGGGTGGAGGGCGGAATGTTGGCCAGCGCAGCGTCTAGCAAGTGCCCCTGTGCCAGCAGGCCGAGCTCGAGTGTGTCAGGCAACAGTTTGCCCTCGGCGTCGCGCACACGCTGGCCATTGATCCAGGTGCCGCTGAGCACGGTGCCGTCGGTCAGCACCAGCGTGCCACGCCCTTGGTAACTGTCGTTGTCGAACTGGCCGGTATAAAAGCTGCCGTCTGCGAGGTTCAGCCGGCCCTGGCCGGAAAAGCGCCAGTCGTTGAAGTGGCCGATGTAGTGGCTGCCGTCAGTGCCGATCAGCTCGCCCTTGCCGTTCAGCGAGCCTTCCTTGAACTGACCCAGCCACACATCGCCGTCGGCGTTTTCGTAGCGGCCTTTGCCGTGCAGTTGATTGTTCTTGAAGCTACCGACATAGATGTCGCCATCGGCGCTGTTGAACGTGCCGTTGCCTTCCAGTTGGCCGTCGACAAAGTGCCCGGTGAACTGATTGCCGTTGCCGTCACCGCGCTGGCCCTCGCCGTTGGGTTTGCCGTGGGCGAATTGGCCCTGATAGGAACTGCCGTCTTCGAGTTCGAGGCGACCCAGCCCAGCGTATTGATCGGCCTTGAATTCACCGCGGTAACTCATGCCGTTTTCTTTGAGCGTGCCTTCGCCGTCGCGGCGGCCAGCCTTGAAGCCGCCACTGTAGCTGTTGGCGTTGGTGGTCAGTGCTCCCTGGCCGTCGAACAGTCCCTGATTGAACTGCCCGCGATAGACTTCGCCATTGCTGCCGTGCCATTCACCCTGGCCCTGCCACTGGCCTTTGTCGAATTCGCCGGCGTACCAGCTGCCGTTCGGGTAGTCGATGCGACCCTTGCCTTGCAGCAAGCCATTGACCAGGTCACCGCGATAGCGTCCGCCGTCCGGCAGGCGTGCGTCGGGGGGCAAAGGAGATTCGCCGTCGCCGCAAGCGGTGAGCATCAGGGTCAGGGCAAGGAGTGCAAGTGGGCGCATAGCGGATTCCAGGCAATTAGGCGAAGGAGTATGCCGCAGCCATGTGTCCTTATATAGGGCGAGGTACCGCAAGAGGGCGCGAAACAGCAGGAGCTGCTTCGCATCCCGGAAGGTTTACACGAAGCACAGGGACAGGGGTTCGGCGATATACGCCGGTTTGTCCGAACCTTCGATTTCCAGGGTGGTAGTGGCCTTGAGCAGCCATTGGCCGGGTTTCTTCTCGATGACTTCGGTCAGGTCGACCTTCAGCCGCACCCGTGAATTGACCTTGACCGGCTGGATGAAGCGCACGCTGTCGAGGCCGTAGTTGACCACCATCTTCAAGCCTTCGGGCATGACGAGGATGTCTTCCATCAACTTCGGAATCAGCGACAACGACAGAAAGCCGTGAGCGATAGTACTGCCAAAAGGCGTTTGCGCGGCCTTGACCGGGTCGACGTGGATGAACTGAAAATCCCCTGTGGCTTCGGCGAACAGGTTGATGCGGTCCTGATCGATGGTGAGCCATTCGGAACGTCCAAGTTCCTTGCCGACATAATCTTTGAGCTCTGCAACTGGAACATAGGGCATTGAGACTCTCCTTGGGTTCATCGGTTTTATAGTTTTGAGTTGGGGGGGATTTGACCTCCCGGCTTACCACTTTAGATCAACATGGCTGAACGTCGCGGTCAACTGGCCATGCTTTTGGCGAATGCCGGTCTATAGCGCGAGCATGCTTATAATGCCAAGCCAATGCGGGTGACGGATTTTGCGGGAGATCTTTGATGTTGTTACGGGGCCTGACGTGGCTGGTGCTTTTCCAATTGCTCGGCACGGCGATCAATCATTTGTTTCTGCCTGTGCTGCCGGGGCCGATTGTGGGGTTGCTGCTGTTGCTGGTGTACCTCATCTGCCGCGGACAGGTCGGCGAGCCACTGAACCTGGCGGCCGGCAGTCTGCTGCGCTACCTGCCTCTGCTGCTGGTGCCGCCGGCCGTGGGCGTGATGGTGTATGCCGCTGACATCGCGGCGGACTTCTGGGCCATCGTCGGTGCGCTGGTGTTGTCGCTGTTGCTTTCGATGGCCTTCGCCGGGGTGCTGATGCAGCGCATGGTCAAGCCTCACGCGCACTCCGAGGACAACCCATGATCTTCGACTGGCACGGCGCCTGGGCCTCGGTGATTCACCATCCATTATTCGGCATCGGTATCACCCTCGGCGCCTATCAACTCGTCCTTGCGGCATTCGAGAAAACCCGCTGGATCTTTTTGCAGCCGGTGCTGGTCTCCATGTTGCTGGTGATCGGTGTGCTGGTGGGTTGCGGCCTGACTTACGCCGAGTACCGCAAGAGCACCGAGATCCTGAGCATCCTGCTCGGTCCGGCCACTGTTGCGCTGGCGGTACCGCTTTATCTGAACCTGCGACGGATTCGGCAGTTGTTCTGGCCGATATTTACTACGCTGGTGATAGGCGGGGTGGTGGCCACGGGTATGGGCGTGTTGTTGGGCTGGTGGTTCGGTGCCGAGCACATGATCCTGATGACCATGGCACCGAAGTCGGTGACGTCGCCGATTGCGATGCTGGTGGCCGAACAGATCGGTGGGGTCGCGGCGCTGGCAGCGGTGTTCGTCCTGATTACCGGGGTGATCGGGGCGATTTTCGGCCCGGCCCTGTTGACTCGCCTCGGTGTGCACAGCCCGGAAGCCAGGGGTATGGCACTGGGCATGACGGCCCACGCGGTCGGTACGTCGGTGGCACTGCAGGAAAGTGAAGAGTGCGGCGCCTTCGCGGCGCTGGCGATGAGCCTGATGGGTGTGGCCACGGCGGTTTTCCTGCCGCTGGCGGTGTCGATGGTCGTGTAAGGAAATGTTTATGAGTCTGCCGCTTTTTCCGTTGAACACAGTGCTGTTCCCAGGTTGCATCCTCGACTTGCAAATCTTCGAAGCGCGCTATCTGGACATGATCGGCCGCTGCATGAAGCAGGGTGGCGGGTTCGGCGTGGTGTGCATCCTCGATGGTGAGGAAGTCGGAATCGCCCCGGCCGGCTACGCGTTGGTGGGCTGTGAGGCGCTGATCACCGATTTCAAACAGCAGGACAACGGCCTGCTGGGGATTCGGGTCCAGGGTGGTCGGCGCTTTCACGTTTTGCGTACCGAAGTGCAGCGGGATCAGTTGACCGTCGCCGAGGTCGAGTGGCTGGAAGACGAGCCGGAGCAACCGCTGCAGGATGAGGATGCCGACCTGGTGGCGTTGCTCAAGGCCCTGGCGGAGCACCCGATGGTCGAAGCCTTGAACATGGGCACGGAAGCGACCGGGCAACAGTCACTGGCCAATCAGTTGGCGTACCTGTTGCCTTTCGCCGAACTGGACAAGATTGACCTGTTGCAACTTGATGATCCGCAACAACGATTGGATGCGATTCAGGCATTGTTGGATGAGTTGCAGGGTGAGTTGTTTGCCTGATTAATCATGGAAAGTCGGCGGTTGTTCGGTTGAGTGCTGTTATTTGGTTTGTTCTTGAATTTTTTGGTCGGTTGCTTTTGCGGTGGTCGGTTTGTTTTGTGGGTCTTTGTATTGACTTATAATAAGTTATGGATGGGTTTTGTGTTGATTGATAAAGTTGAGGTGGTTATATTTGCTTCGCCTGCATGAGGCAGGTATTGCATATATAAGGGAATATTTGATGAAAGATTTAACTGACGATGAGCGTGCGTTGTGGGGTTTTTGCTTTACTCGGTCCATGTTGCGGTATATTAACGGAAGTACACCGGGTGGCGAAGTTGAGTTTGCGGCGGATTCGGCGGTGAGTGTGGCGACTGCGCTGATCCTGGCGCGACGTTCGCCTTCGAATGTTGCACGCGATAGTTTTGAGCAGCGGCTCTGGGATGATTATGCCGGGGAGGCAATGGTCAAGTTTACTGAGATTCGTTGGAAACTTGAAAACAATATTGCCCTTGCTGGCAAAATTGCAAAGCAAATCGAAGTGGGTTTAATGACGTATCGTGCTGTTGATGGCGAGAACTTGCCAAGTTTCCCGATCGGCGGCTAAGACTCAATGTAATCTGTCAGGTTGGGCTGTTACTTGATGTCGGTGCGCTTCCTGATATCACTGCTGTGATAGGGTTGTCCGCCCAGAAGTTGTTTGCCTGGCATTATTGAAAAGATCGCAGCCTTTGGTCGCTTCTACAGAGTGAATGCTCATACAGGTGCGACTGAGGGCTGGGATCTTTTGCTTTATCTAGTACGCATATCGCAACATCGTATGCGGCAAATGCCGCAACACGAAGAACCCGAACAATGCTACCAAGGCTGGGAGCACCAGCCACCAGACCTTGGGCGGCAAGGCGTTGAGCGGTTCCTTGCGCTGGATCAGCCACAGGCTGGCCGCACAGACACACGCCGCCAGCATTGCGCCAGCCAATACATCTGTCGGCCAATGCGCACCGAGGTATACCCGCGACAGCGCAATAGCCGTCGCTGGCAGGCATCCCACCAATAACCAGGTCAGGCGCATCCGGGGCGGTTGCCCGCGGCCGGCCAGAACGGCGAGGGTGAGGAACAGCGCGAAAGACCCTGACGCGTGGCCGCTGGGCATGCTGTAGCTGGTGAGCGGGTCGCTCAACACTTCGGGGCGCAAGCGGGCGAAAAAGTACTTGGTCGCGGTATTGGCCAGTGCCGTGAAGAGCAGTGTGCTGCCCGCGAAAATCGCGTGCCGCCATTGACGCGTCAGCAACAGCAAACCGGTCAGCAGCGCACTGAACAACAACATGTTGCGGAATTCGCCGATCAGCGTGAAGACCACCGCCACTTCATCCAGCAACGGTTTACGATGCTCCTGCACCAGCGTCATCACGCCTTGATCGAGTGCGGACAGGTGCGAATATCCGATAAACAACCCCGCCAGAATCAAAAGACTCATCCCGGTAATGAACAGCGTCGCGCGACGATGCCGGCGCAGGCTGCTGGTCGCGCTCAAGCCGATCATCAGAGCAATGCTGCCGACAACAACCCCGGCCTGGAACCAGAAGCCTTCGGGCAATGGCAAGCGGATTGCTGCGCCCGTGGCCCAGCCGGGCATCAGATAAGCCACCGACCACCCCGCACCGGCCAACAGGCTGACGGCGATGAAGCGTGGGAAGGGCATGTCACACATGCCAGCAACCATGGGTAACATCGGCCGTAATGGCCCGATAAAACGCCCGACCAGCAGGCTGGCGATGCCATAGCGCTGGAAATAGGCCTCTGCCCCGGCAATCCACTCCGGGTGATGGCGCAAACCGGGCAGGCGCCGGATATTCTGATGAAAGTGCCGTCCAAGGAAGTACGAAACGACATCGCCTAACACGCCGGCGAGAAAGCCCAGCAGCAAGGTTTCACTCAGTGGCAACGCTCCGCTGCCGGCCAGTACGGCGACGGTGAACAGTAAAACCGTGCCGGGGACGATCAGGCCGGCAATTGCCAGGCATTCCACAAAGGCCACCAGAAATATTGCTGCCGCCAGCCATTGCGGGTTGACCGTCAACCAACCGGTCACGCTATCGAGCCATTGGCCCATATAAACCACTCCATTGAATTCAATTGGCCCTTGGTGGGCAAACGCAAATTTTCGTAACGGCGCCGAACCCTGTGGGAGCGGGCTTGCCCGCGAATAGGCCCATTCAGTCGATATTGATGTCGCCTGACACTCCGCCTTCGCGGGCAAGCCCGCTCCCACAGAAACTCACTTTTACTTCAAGTTCGGGTAAGTCAGGACAGCACAAAATAATCGCGACCTTCGACTTGCCCCCGACGCAGCGGGTTGCGCGTGCAGTAAGCCGCGTAGGCTCCGTCGACGAAACGGTACATCAGGTGTTCATCGCGTCCGTGGGGGATGCCCAAACGCGTGGTCTGGATGATATGGGCGGGCGTCTGGCCGACGTGCTCTACCAGCAGCACTTCATGGTCGAAGCGTTTGGCGTCCCACACCGGCACTTTCAGGCCCAGCGCCTTGCAGAGCAAGGTTTGCCCGGCGCAGAGCTTTTGCGATGGGCGAGGGTGGCCCTGGGCATCGGGATTGTTCAACAGCATCTGTGCCAGGCTGGCCGGCCCGCTCAGTTCATCGACCCACGGATAGGCGGACTTGATCAGCACGGCGTTGCCGGGCCCTTGGGCGCTGAAATTGAGAGAATCGCCACCCCGGGCGTAATACATATAGATGTGGCCGCCATCCAGAAACAAAGCCTTACGCTTTTCTGTGTAGCCGAGGGACGCGTGGCTGCCTTTTTCCGCGCAGTAATAGGCTTCGGTCTCGATGATCCGGGCGCTGAGCCACAGGTCGCCCACTCGATGGCGAATGACTTTGCCCAGTAAGTCCCGGGCCAGAATTTGTGCGTCACGGTCGAAAAACGCGTCCGGGAGGCCCGCGGGCAGGCTCATGGCGGACGCTCGAACAGTCAGATTGGACATGATGGCCGGCATTTGTCAGGGCTGAATGAGTCGTGATGATAACAATTTGCAGCTTAATCCCGGCTGAACGTCGGCAAATACCCCTCCATTTCGACCATCCGCCCGTCACCGCTGTTAGTCCCGGGACGCGACAGCTATAATCTGCCGCTTTACTCTTTACCAAGACCTTATCAAAGACCACGCCAGACCATGACTGAGTCCGTTCTTGACTACATGACCCGCTTGGGTCGCGCTGCCCGCGAAGCTTCCCGCGTGATCGGCCGTGCCAGCACCGCGCAGAAAAACCGCGCCCTGCAGGCCGCCGCCAATGCGCTGGACGCTGCCCGCGCCGAGCTGACGGCGGCCAATGAGCTGGATCTGGCCGCCGGTCGCGCCAATGGTCTGGAGGCGGCCCTCCTTGAACGTCTGGCACTGACCCCGGCGCGTATCGACGGCATGATCGTCGGCCTGCGCCAGGTGGCGGCCCTGCCGGACCCGGTCGGCGCGATCCGCGACATGAGTTTCCGTCCGTCCGGTATTCAGGTCGGCAAGATGCGCGTGCCACTGGGCGTGATCGGAATCATCTACGAGTCGCGGCCGAACGTGACCATCGATGCCGCCAGCCTGTGCCTGAAGTCCGGCAACGCGACCATCCTGCGTGGCGGTTCCGAGGCCATTCATTCCAATCGTGCCATCGCCGCCTGCATCCAACGCGGCCTGGCCGAGGCCGATCTGCCCGCCGCTGTGGTGCAAGTGGTCGAAACCACGGATCGTGCTGCCGTCGGCGCGCTGATCACCATGCCTGAATACGTCGATGTCATCGTGCCCCGCGGCGGCCGTGGCCTGATCGAACGCGTCAGCCGTGACGCCCGCGTACCAGTGATCAAGCACCTGGACGGCATCTGCCACGTTTACGTGAGTGAACACGCCGACCTGGCCAAGGCCCAGCGCATCGCGTTTAACGCCAAGACTTACCGTTATGGCATCTGCGGTGCCATGGAAACGCTGCTGGTGGATCAAACCGTCGCCAAGGATTTCCTGCCGGCGATGGCCGCCCAGTTCCGCGAAAAAGGCGTCGAGCTGCGCGGTTGCGAGCGCACCCGGGCGATCATCGATGCCGTGCCGGCCACCGAGGAAGACTGGAGTACCGAGTACCTGGCGCCGATTCTGTCGATTCGCGTGGTCGACGGCCTGGAGCAGGCCATCGAGCACATCAACCGTTACGGCTCTCACCATACCGATTCGATTGTCAGCGAACACCAGGGCGACACCCGGCGTTTCGTGGCTGAAGTCGACTCGTCGTCGGTGATGATCAACACCCCCACATGCTTCGCCGATGGCTTCGAATACGGATTGGGTGCCGAGATCGGCATTTCTACTGATAAGCTGCACGCCCGTGGCCCGGTGGGCCTCGAAGGGCTGACCTGCGAGAAGTACATCGTGGTTGGCGACGGGCAGCTGCGCGGACAGGAGTCGGTCTGACTTGGGCGACTTCGACCCGTCAGCCCCGGTCACCGTCAGCGAGCCAGTGCCTCGCCGCATTGGCGTGCTGGGCGGAACGTTCGACCCGGTGCACATCGGCCATTTGCGCGGTGCACTGGAAGTCGCCGAAACCCTGGCACTCGATGAGCTGCGCCTGACACCCAGTGCCAGGCCGCCCCATCGGGACAAGCCGCAGGTGTCGGCAAAAGACCGTCTGGCGATGGTCGAGTGCGCGGTGGCCGGTGTGGCGCCGTTGGTGGTGGACGCCCGCGAATTGCAGCGGGACAAACCGTCCTACACCATTGATACCCTGGAACTGATGCGCGCCGAACTGGCCGTATCCGACCAGGTTTTTCTGCTTTTGGGCTGGGACGCTTTTTGCGGCCTGCCCACTTGGCACCGCTGGGAAGAGTTGCTCCAGCATTGCCATATCCTGGTGTTGCAACGCCCGGATGCCGACAGCGAACCGCCGGATGCCTTGCGCAACCTGCTGGCAGCGCGCTCGGTGAGCGACCCGCTGGCCCTCAAAGGGCCGAGCGGACAGATTGCATTCGTCTGGCAGACACCGCTCGCGGTATCCGCCACCCAGATCCGTCAACTGCTGGCCAGCGGTAAGTCGGTACGTTACCTGGTGCCCGACGCGGTCCTGGCCTACATCGATGCGCACGGGCTCTACCGTGCGTCGAACTGAATAGGAGTGCCTCAAGGCACGTGGCAACAACGTGTATTGAAGCGCCCGAACAAACGAGCAAAACGAGTTTTATATGACGAGCAACAACGAAAGCAAAGTAAAACGCAAAGGCACATTCAAGAGCGCCCCGCTGCCGGAAAAGGTCCTCGCCGCCGAGCCGCCTAAAGGCGACGAGCTGGTCAAGATCGCCGTAGCCGCCCTGGAAGACGTCAAGGCCCAGGACGTGCTGGTGATTGATGTTCGCGACAAGCAGAGCATCACTGACTACATGATCATCGCCACCGGTACCTCCAACCGCCAGATCGGCGCGATGCTGGACAAGGTTCGCGAGGCCGTCAAAGCCCTGGGCATCAAGCCGCTGGGTGAAGAAGGCAAGGGCGACAGCGACTGGGTGCTGCTGGACATGGACGACGTGATCGTTCACATGATGACCTCCAACGCCCGTCAGTTCTACGACCTGGAACGCCTGTGGAAAGGTGCCGAGCAGAGCCGTGCGGCCGATGGCAAGCACCACAGCCCTGAAGTTGGTCACGAGCACTTCAACAAGCTCAATAAAGACCAGGAATAAGGGACCGCTGTGCGACTGCGACTGATCGCCGTCGGTTCACGCATGCCCAAGTGGGTGGAAGAAGGCTGGCATGAATATGCCAAGCGTCTTCCATCCGAGCTGGCGCTGGAACTGGTGGAAATACCGCTCAATACCCGTGGCAAGAACGCCGACGTGGCCCGTTTCATCCGTCAGGAAGGCGAAGCCATGCTGGCCAAGGTCGGGCCGAACGAGCGCGTTGTCACCCTCGAAGTCCATGGCAAACCCTGGAGCACCGAGCAGCTGGCGGTCGAACTCGATCGTTGGCGGCTGGATTCGCGCACCGTCAACTTCATGGTTGGCGGCCCCGAAGGGCTGGCGCCGGAAGTCTGTGCCCGGGCGGACCAGCGCTGGTCGTTGTCGCCGCTGACCTTGCCGCACCCGCTGGTGCGGATTCTGATCGGCGAACAGTTGTACCGTGCCTGGACCGTGCTGTCCGGTCACCCTTACCACAAGTAGTTCTGCGCTCCCATGACCCAGCCGATCCGCATCAAGGACCACGAAAAAGACGCCCGTCTGGTGCGTGGCCGCGTCGTGTTCGGGGCCATTGCAGTGGTGGCGCTGATCGGCGTGCTGATTGCGCGCCTGTATTTCCTGCAGGTGATCCAGTACGAGTATCACTCGACCCTGTCGGAAAACAACCGCGTCCATGTGCAGCCGATTCCGCCGACCCGTGGCTTGATTTTCGACCGCAATGGCGTGGTGATCGCCGATAACCGGCCCAGCTTCAGCCTGAGCATGACCCGCGAGCGATCCGGCGACTGGCAGCAGGTGCTCGACGTGATCGTCGAAGTGCTGGAACTGACGCCCGAGGACCGGGTGGTCTTCGAGAAACGCATGCGCCAGGGACGTCGGCCGTTCGAGCCGGTGCCGATCCTGTTCGAGCTGACTGAAGAGCAGATCGCGCGAATCGCAGTGAACCAGTTCCGCCTGCCCGGGGTAGAAGTGGTCGCGCAATTGGTTCGCCACTATCCCCAGGGCGCGCACTTTGCGCACTCGGTGGGTTACATGGGGCGGATCAACGAGAAAGAGCTCAAGACGCTGGACCCGGTCAGCTACAGCGGCACCCATCAGATCGGCAAAACCGGCATCGAGCGTTTCTACGAGCCGGAACTGCACGGTCAGGTGGGTTACGAGGAAGTCGAGACCAATGCCCGGGGCCGCGTATTGCGGGTGCTCAAGCGTACCGAACCGGTTTCCGGCAAGGACATCGTCCTGAGCCTGGACATCAAATTGCAGGAAGCCGCCGAAGCCGCGCTCGGCGGTCGTCGTGGTGCGGTGGTGGCCCTGAACCCGAAAACCGGCGAGGTGCTGGCAATGGTCAGCCAGCCGAGTTTCGATCCGAACCTGTTCGTCACCGGCATCAGCTCCAAGGCCTATTCCGAGCTGCGCGATTCCATCGACCGGCCGCTGTTCAACCGCGTACTGCGCGGTCTGTACCCGCCGGGCTCGACCATCAAGCCTGCGGTGGCGATTGCCGGCCTGGACTCCGGCGTGGTGACGGCGTCGACCCGTGTGTTCGACCCCGGTTACTACATGTTGCCCAACTACGACCACAAGTACCGTAACTGGAACCGTACGGGCGACGGCTTTGTCGATCTCGACACGGCGATCATGCGTTCCAACGACACCTACTTCTACGACCTGGCCCACAAGCTGGGAATCGATCGGTTGTCGTCGTACCTGAGCAAGTTCGGCATCGGCCAGAAGGTCTCTCTGGACATGTTCGAGGAATCGCCAGGCCTGATGCCGACCCGCGAATGGAAGCGTGCGACCCGCCGCCAGGCGTGGTTCCCGGGGGAAACGCTGATCCTCGGGATCGGCCAGGGCTACATGCAGTCGACCCCGCTGCAATTGGCCCAGGCCACGGCGCTGGTCGCCAACAAAGGCATCTGGAACCGTCCGCACCTGGCCAAGACCATCGAAGGCGAGAAGCCGGTGGATGAGAACCCGATGCCGGACATCATCCTGCGCGATCCTTCCGACTGGACCAAGGTCAACCACGGCATGCAGCAGGTCATGCACGGCGCCCGCGGTACGGCGCGCAAGGCTTCGATCGGTGCGCAATACCGGATTGCCGGCAAGAGTGGTACGGCCCAGGTGGTCGCGATCAAGCAGGGCGAGAAATACGACCGCTCCAAGGTTCAGGAGCGCCATCGAGACCACGCCTTGTTCGTTGGCTTCGCGCCGGCGGACGACCCGCAAATCGTGGTGTCGGTGATGGTCGAGAACGGTGAGTCCGGCTCCGGCGTCGCAGCGCCCGTGGTGCGTCAGGTGATGGACGCCTGGCTGCTGGACCAGGACGGCCGTCTCAAAGCCGAATACGCCAGCCCTACTAGCGCGGAGGCCACGGCCCGTGATGAATAATTTTGATCGCATGCTCTCCAGTGAGGATGTGATGCGTCGTCGCGCGACGCTGCTGCAACGCATGCACATCGATGGCGTGTTGCTGATTTTGCTGCTGACCCTGGCTGCCGGCAGTCTGTTCGTGCTGTATTCGGCCAGTGGCAAGAGTTGGGACCTGCTGGCCAAACAGGCCACTTCGTTCGGCATCGGCCTGGTGTCGATGATCGTCATCGCTCAGTTCGAGCCGCGCTTCATGGCCCGCTGGGTGCCGGTCGGCTATGTGATCGGCGTGCTCTTGCTGGTCGTGGTGGATGTCATGGGGCACAACGCCATGGGCGCCACGCGCTGGATCAATATTCCCGGCGTGATTCGCTTCCAACCTTCGGAGTTCATGAAGATCCTGATGCCGGCAACCATCGCCTGGTATCTGTCCAAGCGCACCTTGCCGCCGCAGCTCAAGCATGTCGGCATCAGTCTGATGCTGATCGGCATCCCGTTCATTCTCATCGTGCGGCAACCGGACCTCGGCACTTCGCTGCTGATCCTGGCCGGCGGCGCTTTCGTGCTGTTCATGGGGGGCTTGCGCTGGCGCTGGATCCTCAGCGTGCTGGCTGCCGCCGTGCCCGTGGCGGTTGCCATGTGGTTCTTCATCATGCACGACTACCAGAAGCAGCGAATCCTGACATTCCTCGACCCGGAGAGCGATCCGCTCGGTACGGGCTGGAACATCATCCAGTCCAAGGCCGCCATCGGCTCCGGCGGTGTGTTCGGCAAGGGTTGGTTGCTGGGTACCCAGTCGCACCTGGACTTCCTGCCGGAAAGCCATACCGACTTCATCATTGCGGTATTGGGTGAAGAGTTCGGCCTGGTAGGGATCTGCGCGCTGCTGCTGATCTACCTGCTATTGATCGGGCGTGGCCTGGTGATTACCGCCCAGGCGCAGACATTATTCGGCAAGCTGCTCGCGGGCAGCCTGACCATGACGTTTTTTGTTTATGTTTTCGTCAACATCGGTATGGTCAGTGGCCTGTTGCCGGTGGTGGGGGTGCCGTTGCCGTTCATTAGCTACGGAGGAACTTCGCTGGTGACGCTGCTGTCAGCGTTTGGGGTTTTGATGTCGATCCATACCCATCGCAAGTGGATCGCGCAGGTTTGAATAAGGTGAAATTTTCAATGCAAGTAATGCGTGGCTGGGCGACTCGATTTGCGCCATGGGTCGGCCTGGTAAGCATCCTTGGCAGCGTGCAGGAAGCGTTGGCCGGCGACTACGAAGGCTCACCCCAGGTGGCCGAATTCGTCGGTGAAATGACCCGTGACTACGGTTTCGCCGGCGAACAATTGATGGGCGTGTTCCGCGAAGCCGAGCGTAAGCAGTCGATTCTGGACGCCATCTCGAAACCCGCCGAACGGGTCAAGCAGTGGAGCGAGTATCGCCCGATGTTCATCACCGACGCGCGCATAGCCCGTGGGGTGGACTTCTGGCGTCAGCACGAAGCGGTGCTGGCCCGTGCCGAGCAGGAATACGGCGTGCCGGCCCAGGTCATTGTCTCGATCATCGGCGTTGAAACCTTTTTCGGCCGAAATACCGGAAATTTCCGGGTGATCGATGCCTTGTCGACGCTGGGTTTCGACTATCCTCCCCGTGCCGAGTTTTTCCGCAAGGAGTTGCGTGAGTTCCTGCTGCTGGCCCGCGAAGAGCAGGTCGATCCGTTGACGCTCAAAGGCTCCTACGCTGGCGCAATGGGCTTGCCGCAATTCATGCCGAGCAGTTTCCGCGCCTACGCGGTGGATTTCGACGGTGATGGGCATATCAACATCTGGACCAACCCGGACGATGCCATTGGCAGTGTCGCCAGTTACTTCAAGCGTCATGGCTGGGTCGCCGGCGAACCGGTGGTGAGCCGCGCCGATGTCCGTGGCGATCAGGTTGACGAAGGTTTGACCGCAGGCATCGAACCGACGAAAACCGTCGGGGAGTTGCGAGCCCTGGGGTGGTCAAGTCATGATGCGCTGCGCGATGATATGCCGGTTACTGCTTTCCGCCTGGAAGGCGACAATGGCCCCGAGTACTGGATGGGCCTGAAGAATTTTTACGCGATCACGCGATATAACCGCAGCGTGATGTACGCCATGGCCGTACATCAACTGTCTGAACAGCTGGTCCAAGCACGGGGCGTCAAGTAATGCGGGCATTGCCTATCAATAAACCCCTGAAGCTGATGGCATTCGCCGCGCTGGCAGTGCTGGTCGCCAGTTGTTCGACCAGCCGCGCACCGGCCCAGAAGTCCACCACCGCCGTACGCGCGACGCCGGGACTGGACATCAACCGAGCCCACAAGGATGGTGCGCCATGGTGGGACGTCGATGTGTCGCGTATCCCGGACGCCACGCCGACCCTGCACACCGGCCCGTACAAGGCCAACCCATACACCGTGCTGGGGAAGACTTACTTCCCGTTGCAGGAATCCAAGACCTACGTGCAGTCGGGTACGGCGTCCTGGTACGGCACCAAGTTCCACGGTCAGAACACCGCCAACGGCGAAGTGTATGACCTGTACGGCATGAGTGCCGCGCACAAGACATTGCCACTGCCGAGTTACGTCCGGGTGACCAACCTGGACAACAACAAGAGCGTGATCCTGCGAGTCAACGACCGCGGTCCGTTCTACTCGGACCGGATCATCGACTTGTCCTATGCTGCCGCGAAGAAACTCGGTTACGCCGAAACCGGCACGGCGCGGGTCAAGGTCGAAGGCATCGATCCACAGGCGTATTGGGCGGCCAAAGGCCGTCCGGCACCATTAATGCTCAACGAACCGAAAGTCGCGCAGAATAGCGCCCCGGTGATCACGGCCTCGGCCGGCACCGTCGAGCAATGGACACCACCGCCGCAGCAACACGCCGCTGCGGTAGTGCCGGTTCAGCTCGATGCAAAAAAAAACGCTTCTGTACCAGCCTCTGGCCAGTATCTGCAGGTGGGCGCGTTCGCCAACCCGGACGCTGCAGAACTCCTGAGATCGAAGCTCAGCGGGATGGTGAGCGCTCCGGTGTTCATCAGCTCGATCGTGCGCAATCAGCAGACCCTGCACCGGGTTCGCCTGGGGCCGATCGGTTCTCCGGGTGAAATTGCCCAGGTGCAGAACAGTGTGCGCCTGGCCAACCTTGGTTCGCCAAGTGTGGTCACGGAGTAAGCAATACGTAGAACTTGATTGACGATTCACCAGCGATTGGGGGGTGAATCAGGTTGTTGGCTCGTTGAAGAACAAAAGCCCGGCAAGGGTTACAGAGTGAGCAACTGAACACGCGATGACTCGTTAGAAAGTCATCTGATTAGTTTTGCCCTTGGGCAGTTTCCATTAGCGATTTCGAGAGACGGATGAACATCACCACCTTTGCCAAACGCCTGTTCCTGTTAGTCCCGCTGCTCCTCTCACCTGCCGCTTTCGCGGCCGAGATGATGCCGTCGCCACCACAATTGGCCGCCAAGGCCTACGTGCTCATGGATGCCAGCAGCGGCAACGTGCTGGTCGAGAACAACGGTGACCAGCGTCTGCCCCCGGCAAGCCTGACCAAGCTGATGACCGCGTACATTGCGACCCTGGAAATCCGTCGTGGCCAGATCGGTGAAAACGACCCGGTGACCGTCAGCGAAAACGCCTGGCGTACCGGTGGTTCGCGGATGTTCATCAAGGTGGGTTCGCAAGTCACTGTCAGCGACCTGCTGCACGGCATCATCATCCAGTCGGGCAACGACGCCAGCGTCGCGCTCTCCGAGCACATCGCCGGCAGCGAAGACGCCTTCGCCGACCTGATGAACAAGACAGTCGCCGATCTGGGCATGACCAATACCCATTTCATGAACCCGACCGGCCTGCCGAACCCTGAGCACTATTCGTCGGCTCACGACATGGCTGTGCTGGCACGCGCGATCATCCACGAAGACCCGGCTCACTACGCGATCTACTCGCAGAAAGAGTTCTTCTGGAATGGCATCAAGCAACCCAACCGTAACCTGCTGCTGTGGCGCGACAAGACTGTCGACGGCCTGAAGACCGGCCACACCGACGAAGCCGGCTACTGCATGGTGTCCTCGGCCGTACGTGATGGCATGCGCCTGATCGCCGTGGTGTTCGGCACCAACAGCGAAGTGGCCCGTGCCGCCGAAACCCAGAAGCTGCTGACCTACGGTTTCCGTTTCTTCGAAACCCAGACCTTCTACCAGAAGGGTACCGAGCTGGCTCAGGCTCCGGTCTGGAAAGGCGCCACCAACCAGGTCAAGGCCGGTCTGGCTGAAGACCTGACCATGACCCTGCCAAAAGGCCAGCTGAAAAAGCTCGCTGCCAGCATGACCATGAACCCGCAACTGGTTGCGCCAATCGCCAAGGGCGACGTGATCGGTAAAGTCGAAGTCAAACTGGAAGACAAGGTGGTGCACAGCGCCGACCTGATCGCTCTGGATGGCGTCGAAGAGGGTGGTATCTTCCGTCGCATGTGGGATAGCATCCGTCTATTCTTCTACGGCTTGTTCAACTGATAGTGTGCTCCTGCAAGGCTCCGTGCTGATCCGGCGCGGGGCCTTGCCGTCGCCACGGCTTACGCTTACGAGGCCGTTACGCCATGACCGATACCGAAGTAAAGGCGCCAAAGATCGAATTCCCTGCCACTGATTATCCTGTCAAGGTGATCAGCGACACCGGCGTGGGCAATAAGGACAAGATCATCGACATCGTCCGCAAGCACGCCAAGATCAACGATGAGCGTGTTGACGAGCGCCAGAGCAGCAACGGCAAATACACCACCATTCAGTTGCACATCGTCGCGACCGACCAGGACCAGCTGTACAACATCAACAGCGAACTGCGGGCCACCGGTTTCGTGCACATGGTGCTGTGATGTCCGGCACGCTGGGCTTTCGCGAGCTCGGCCAGATGGCTTACGAGCCGGTCTGGCATGCCATGCAACGCTTTACCAACGAACGCGGCACCGATGTCGCCGACGAGGTCTGGCTGGTGGAACACCCGGCGGTGTTCACCCAGGGCCAGGCAGGCAAGGCCGAACACCTGCTGCTTCCCGGCGACATTCCGGTGGTGCAGGTCGACCGTGGAGGGCAGGTGACCTACCACGGCCCCGGCCAGTTGGTGGCTTATCTGCTGCTGGACGTACGCAGGCTCGGGTTTGGCGTGCGCGATCTGGTCAGCCGGATGGAGCAATGCCTGATCGAGCTGCTGGCCAGTTACGGTGTCACCGCCGCGGCCAAGCCCGATGCACCGGGTGTCTACGTCGACGGGGCGAAAATCGCCTCCCTGGGTCTGCGGATCCGCCATGGCTGTTCCTTTCATGGCCTGGCCTTGAACGTGGACATGAACCTGGAACCGTTTCGACGGATTAATCCCTGCGGCTACGCCGGGCTGGCGATGACCCAGCTGAGCGATCACGCAGGATCGATTGAATTTGCCGAGGTAAGTGCCCGGCTGCGCGCGCAGCTCGTCAAACACCTCGACTATGCTGAGCAGACGACCCTCACGGGCGGAATCGACTGATATGACTACTGATGCAGTGCAAACCATGATCCCGACGCTCGATGTCACCGAGCGCCCGGCCCCGCGTCCCAAGGTTGAAGCCGGCGTCAAGCTGCGCGGCGCCGAAAAGGTTGCACGCATCCCGGTGAAGATCATTCCGACCACCGAACTGCCGAAGAAGCCGGACTGGATTCGTGTGCGCATCCCGGTTTCGCCGGAAGTCGACCGCATCAAGGCCCTGCTGCGCAAGCACAAGCTGCACAGCGTGTGCGAAGAAGCGTCCTGCCCGAACCTGGGCGAGTGCTTCTCGGGCGGCACCGCGACCTTCATGATCATGGGTGACATCTGCACCCGTCGTTGCCCGTTCTGCGACGTCGGCCACGGCCGTCCGAAGCCACTGGACGTCAATGAACCGGAAAGCCTGGCCATCGCCATTGCCGACCTGCGCCTGAAGTACGTGGTGATCACCTCGGTGGACCGCGACGACCTGCGCGACGGTGGCGCCCAGCACTTTGCCGACTGCATCCGCGAAATCCGCAAGCTGTCGCCGAACGTGCAGCTCGAAACACTGGTTCCGGACTACCGTGGCCGCATGGACATCGCCCTGGAAATCACTGCCGCCGAGCCGCCGGATGTGTTCAACCACAACCTGGAAACCGTGCCGCGCCTGTACAAGGCTGCGCGTCCGGGTTCGGACTACCAGTGGTCGCTGACCCTGCTGCAACGCTTCAAGCAGATGATGCCGCACATTCCGACCAAATCCGGCTTGATGCTGGGCCTGGGTGAGACCGACGAAGAAGTCATCGAAGTCATGAAGCGCATGCGCGAGCACGACATCGACATGCTGACCCTGGGCCAGTACCTGCAACCGTCCCGCAGCCACTTGCCGGTGCAACGCTTCGTGCACCCGGACACCTTCGCCTGGTTCGCCGAGGAAGGTTACAAGATGGGCTTCAAGAACGTTGCCTCGGGTCCGTTGGTGCGCTCCTCGTATCACGCCGACGAGCAGGCCAAGCTGGTCAAGGCCGAGCTGATGTCGTCCTGATCTGCGCACGGAAATGAAAAACGCCCGCACGGTATTCAGCCTTGCGGGCGTTTTTTTGCCTGGCCTACGGCGCTGGCCGCTTTTTCCTGCAACCTGCGGGGCGACTGACCCTCTTCAGTTTGTCCCCGTTCCTGACTACTGTGTGCTGAAGTTCTCACCCAGGGAGATTCACGGATGACCGCTCGACCGACCCACACCCTTTGCCCTCATGCTCCCGTCCCGGCACTGCCGTCGGAAGGCAGGATCGGCGTTATCGCACCCGCCGGTCCCGCGACGCTGGACACCGACAAGGCGGTGCAATGGATGTGTGCCCGAGGTTTCTCACTGAAAGTGTTTCCCGGGGTCTACGAGAAAGATGGCTACCTGGCCGGCAGCGACGACGTGCGGCTCAATGACCTGCACGCTGCGTTCGCGGATCGTGAGGTCGATGCCATCATCTGTCTGCGCGGAGGTTACGGCACGCCCCGGCTGCTTGATCGCATCGATTTCCAATTGCTGCGCGACAACGCCAAGCCATTCATCGGCTACAGCGACATCACGGCCCTGCATTTGGCGATCAGTCGTTATGCCGGCTTCGTGACATTTCATGGTCCATTGCTCAACGCCGACCTGCTGGGTGGCAAGCAAATACCAACGGAGTCTTCCTTTTTCAACATGCTCCGCGGGCAGGTGAGGGCGGGCTCGGTGCTGGCGCATCCGGTGGCCTACCCGCTGACCACGATCGAGCCGGGCGTCGCTCAAGGGCGCTTGCTCGGAGGCAATCTGGCCATGATCGCCGCGACCATGGGCACGCCCTACGAGATTGATGCCGAGGGCGTCATTCTGTTGATCGAGGACATCAACGAGCCGTTGTATCGCATCGACCGGTTGCTGACCCATCTGCGGCTGGCGGGCACGTTGCAAAAGCTGCGCGGCGTGTTGGTCGGGGATGTGGCGGGGGTGGAGGTGGCCGCGCTGGACAGGTTGCTCAAACAGACCTTCGCGCCATTGAGGATTCCGGTGTTGTCCGGGTGGCGAAGCGGGCATTGCGACCCGAATCTGACGCTGCCCATGGGGGCGTTGGTCAGGCTGGATGCGGGGAATAAGGAATTGATGTTGGAGCAGGATGTAGTAATCAGGTAAGCCGCGAGCATATCGAAAAGATCGCAGCCCGCGGCACCTGTAGGAGCTGTCGCAGGCTGCGATCTTTTGCTTTTAGCGGTTACGCAACCCTTCCAGCAACTTGTGCGTCGGATACCCATCCGCTGGCCAGCCAAACGACTGCTGGGCACTGCGGATCGCCTTGCGGGTGTTCGCGCCAATGATCCCGTCGGCGGTGCCGGCATCGTAGTTTTGCGCGCTCAGCAGGTTTTGCAGCTCGATCCGCTCGGTGCGGCTCAGCGGCAAGTCATCCTTTGGCCACGTGCCACTGATTAAGCCCCCCCCATTGAAGCGTTCAGACAACAGGCTCACGCCCAGGGCGTAGGACGACGAGTTGTTGTACTTGAGGATCGCCCGGAAGTTATCGAGCACCAGGAACGCCGGGCCACGGTAACCGGCCGGCAGCAGCAGGGCTGCGGACAATTGCTCGGAGCCGGCCGGGACCTGGCCACCGTTGGGCAGGGTAATGCCCAGTTGCCGCCATTCAGCGACGCTCTTGCGAATCGTGCCGTCGGCCAGCAGGTAGTTGAACCCGCTTGGCAGCTGGACTTCAAAGCCCCATGGCTGGCCTCTCTGCCAGCCAGAACTCTGCAGGTAGTGCGCGGTAGACGCCAGGGCATCGGCCGAGCTGCTCCAGATATCGCGACGCCCGTCACCATCGAAGTCCACGGCATGGGTGTTGTAGGTGGTCGGGATGAACTGGGTCTGGCCCATGGCGCCGGCCCAGGATCCCAGCATCTTCTCGGGCTCGATATCGCCTTGTTGCAGGATTTGCAGGGCGGCAATCAATTGCGCGTGGGCGAAACCGGGGCGACGGCCTTCGTAGGCCAGGGTCGCCAGTGAGTTGATCACCGACTTGTTGCCCTGGAACTGGCCAAAGTTGCTTTCCATGCCCCATACGGCCACCAGCGCCTGACGATCAACGCCGTAACGCTGCTCGATGCTTTGCAGGATGTCCGCGTACTGGTTGATCAGCGACTGGCCTTTACGTACCCGCAGCGGCGACAAGGCGCCATCGAGGTATTCCCACACCGGCTTTGCGAATTCCGGTTGGCTGCGGTCGGCACGAATCACACTGGGGTCGAAGCTGACATTGGCGAAAGCGCGATCAAACAGATCGGCGCGAATACCCGCGGCCAGGGCATCCTTGCGGAAACCTGCCTGCCATTCGGCAAAGGTCTGGGTTGGCTGGATGTCGAGGTTCTCACCCGTCGGAACCACAGGCGGAACAACCGCCGGGGCGGTGGCGACAGGAAGCGTCTGAAGCGGCTGAGCGTCGGCTGCGGTCGGTTTTTCCGCACAGGCGACAAGCAAAACAAGGCTGGAGGCAGCGATCAATTGGCGTAGGTGCCAACGACGGGGAAGACAAAAGGGCATGCACGGGTCCAGGGAGTACGAATCAGGTACAGACCTTAACATGTTGAAGGGGTGTTCTGCTTTACGCAGCCAGAAAGTAAGAAGCCTCCCAGTTGTCAGACTGGAAGGCTTCGCGGCGGTAACTACCCTTGCCCTTGGCTGGACGTTCCTGGCGGCTGCGGAACAATGGCTGGGCGATGATGGATTTGGCCTTGTTGGGGCCATGCTTCGATGGCTTTTTGCTCATGATCGGGTCTCACGGGTAGGTGGGTGTTGCGGGGGAAATAATCTGCCGAAGTCGGGGTTATGTCTATAGGGCAGATGGAAGCGGGGTTTGTAGGACGGAAGATCAAAAGATCGCAGCCTGCGGCAGCTCCTACATGAGAATGCGATCCCTTGTAGGAGCTGCCGCAGGCTGCGATCTTTTGATTTATTCGGCGGGCAACGACAATCTCTGACCGGCCATCAACAACGTCAACCGGCTCAAGCTCATCCACGGCGAACCCGCCGCCTGGCCCTTGATCTGCGCGTCGATGCGTTGCGCTTCCAGCAGCAGTTGCGCCCAGCGTTGTGCCGAGTAGCGTTGCAGGGCTTTGCTCATCAACGGTTTACGTTTGTCCCAGACCGGAGGTTTGGCCTGGCTGAAGGCCTTGTCCAGCGGCGTCCCCTGGCTGTATTGCAGGGAAATATTAGCCAGCAGGCGCAGCTCCCGGGCCAGGGCCCAGAGAATCACCGGTGGCTCGACGCCTTCGCCGCGCAAGCCTTCGAGCATGCGCAACGCGTGGGCCGCTTCACCATTGAGCACCGCATCGGTCAGGCCAAAGACGTCGAAGCGCGCACTGTCGGCCACCGCTGCCTGCACGGTTTCAACGGTGATCTGCCCCCCTTCGGCCATCAGTTTGAGCTTTTCGATTTCCTGGGCGGCGGCCAGCAGGTTGCCCTCGACCCGTGCTGCGATCAGCTCAACAGCGTCCTGGCTGGCGGATAGCCCGGCCTGGGACAGGCGTTGGCGGATCCAGCTGGGCAACTGGGCGACATCGACTGGCCAGATCTGTACGAACTGGGTCTGCTGTCCTTCGACCAGCGCTTTGCCCCACTTGGTTTTCTGTGCGCTGCCATCGAGTTTCGGCAAGCTGATCAGCAGCACGGTGTCGTCAGCCGGGCGCGAGCAATACTCGATAAGCGCGGCAGCACCTTTGTCGCCAGGCTTGCCGGAAGGCAGGCGCAGCTCCAGCAGGCGCTTTTCGGCGAACAACGACATGCTGGCACCGGCTTGCAGCAAGGTCCCCCAGTCGAAATTGGCGTCGGCGGCAAACACCTGGCGTTCATCGAATCCCTGCTGACGGGCAGCAGTACGGATGGCGTCGGCCGCTTCCTGACACAGCAGCGGATCATCGCCGCTGATGATGTAGACGGGCGCAAGGGCGCCTTGCAGGTGTTTGGCGAGTTGGGCGGGGGCGAGCTTCATAAGAGAGGGCGAACGGGGCACCTGAGCGCCCCGTAAGTCTTACTGCTGCGGCAGTTCGACAGGCGACTGACGCGGGGTTTCCGCTTCAGCCTTTTTTGCCGCTTCCAGTGCCGCGGCGTCAGCCTTGGCCTTGGCTTCGGCAGTTTGCTGCAATTTGTCCAGTTGGTCCGGGCTCAGTTGTTCCAGACGCAGCATCATGCGTTGAACCAGTTCCCGGCGGCCTTCTGCACGGGCTGTTTGGGCTTCCTGGTCGGACCCCACCAGGTTGCTGCCGTCGTGCATAAAGACTTTCTGCACTTCAAGCTTGTCGCTCAACAATGGCAGATCACCGCGACCACGGATGTCGTAGCTCAGCACGGTGGTGATCTGGTACTCGCCGGTACTGCTGGCGCCTGCGTAGCTGAGGATGCGCTGGCTTTCCTGCTCATTGGTCAGCACCAGTTTGTACGGTGCGCCGGTATAGACTTTGACGCCGCTACCTTCCAGTACCCGACGCAACTGGGTCACGGTTTCGCCATAAGCGTTACGGGCGCTCAGGTCGAGTTCCTTGATCGCCAGTTGGTTGGTGCCGGTGCCGCGCAGCTGGAAACCGCAGGCGCTCAGCAGAACCGCGAGGCCCATCACCAGCAGATTGCGTTTGATCATCTTGTTGCTCCCCTTGAAACCATGTGGGCCGATCAAGCGGCCCGAAAGGTTTTACTCGGCGCCAGGCTCACCTGGCGCCTGATCCAATTAGCTGGCGACGATATTGACCAGTTTCCCGGGCACTACGATCACTTTACGAATGGTCAGACCGTCGACGAAGCGCAGGACGTTCTCGTTGGCACGGGCGGCGGCTTCGACTTCTTCACGGCTGGCACTGGCCGGCATGTCGATGTGACCACGCAGCTTGCCATTGACCTGAATCACCAGTTGCAGGCTGTCCTGTACCAAAGCGCTGTCATCCACTACCGGCCAGCCGGCGTCGATCACAGGATCAGCGTGGCCCAGTCGATGCCACAGCTCGTGGCTGATGTGCGGCGTGATCGGGGCGAGCAGCAGGGTCACGGTTTCCAGGCCTTCCTGAACCAGCGCGCGATCCTGTTCGGTGCCTTGTGCGGCTTTCTCCAGCACGTTCATCAGCGTCATCACCTGGGCGATGGCGGTGTTGAATTTGTGGTTCTGGCCGACGTCCTGGCTGGCCTGCTTGATGGCCAGGTGGATCGAGCGACGAACGGCTTTCTGCTCGTCATTCAGGCTGGCGACGTCCAGTTTGCCCGGCAGGCCCTGAGTGACGTGCGCTTGAGCCAGGCGCCAGACGCGCTTGAGGAATCGGTGCGAGCCCTCTACGCCGGAGTCGGACCATTCCGCGCTCATGTCAGGTGGCGAGGCGAACATCATGAACAGGCGGCAGGTGTCTGCACCGAACTGGTCAATCATCGACTGTGGGTCGACGCCGTTGTTCTTCGACTTGGCCATCTTCTCGGTGCCGCCGATTTCCACCGGCAGTCCGTCCGCTTTCAATTTGGCGCTGATAACCTTGGCCTTGCTGTCGCGCTCGAGCTCGACGTCCGCCGGGTTGAACCAGGTGTAGGCGCCATTGGCTTCGCGGCGATAGTAGGTCTCGGCGATCACCATGCCCTGGGTCAGCAGATTCTTGAACGGCTCGTTGGAGCTCACCAGGCCTTCGTCGCGCATCAGCTTGTGGAAGAAGCGCGCGTACAGCAGGTGAAGAATCGCGTGTTCGATACCGCCGATGTACTGGTCAACCGGCAGCCAGTGGTCGGCCGCCGATTTTTCCACCAGGCCGCCTTCAAAGTGTGGCGAGGCGTAGCGGGCGTAGTACCACGAGGACTCGACGAAGGTGTCCATGGTGTCGGTTTCACGCTTGGCCGGCGCGCCGCATTTAGGGCAGGTGCACTCGTAGAACTCGGGCATGCGCGCCAGTGGCGAACCGGCGCCATCCGGCACCACGTCTTCGGGCAGCACGACCGGCAGTTGATCTTCCGGTACCGGCACGTCACCGCAGGTGGTGCAGTGGATGATCGGGATCGGGCAGCCCCAGTAGCGCTGACGACTGATGCCCCAGTCGCGCAGGCGGAACTGGGTACGCGAGGCGCCCAGTTCTTTCTTGATCAGCGCGACTTCGATGGCGTCGAAGGCGCCCGCGAAGTCGAGGCCGTCGAACTCGCCGGAATTGATCAGGGTGCCGTGCTCGCCGTAGGCATCTTGCCATGGCGCGGGGTTGGTCTCACCGGAACTGGTGCGCACGACCGATTTGACCGGCAGGTTGTATTTGTGGGCGAATTCGAAATCGCGCTCGTCGTGGGCCGGAACCGCCATCACCGCGCCATCGCCGTAATGCATCAGCACATAGTTGGCGACCCAGACCGGCAGCTTTTCGCCGGTCAGCGGGTGTTCGACGAACAGACCGGTCGGCAGGCCTTTTTTCTCCTGGGTGGCGACGTCGGCTTCAGCCACGCTGCCGCCCTTGCATTCAGCGATGAACGCTTGCAGCTCGGGATTGTTCCGGGCGGCCAGGGTGGCCAGGTGGTGCTCGGCGGCCACGGCGACGTAAGTCGCGCCCATTAAAGTGTCCGGACGAGTGGTGAAGACTTTCAGTGCACCGGTTTCGCCGATGGAGTCGACGTTGTACGGGAACTGCACTTCCATGCCGCGAGATTTGCCGATCCAGTTGCGCTGCATGGTCTTGACCTGTTCAGGCCAGCCGGTCAGTTCGTCGAGGCTCTCCAGCAGTTCATCCGCGTAGGCGGTGATCTTGAAGTAGTACATCGGGATTTCGCGCTTCTCGATCAGCGCGCCCGAACGCCAGCCGCGACCGTCGATCACCTGTTCGTTGGCCAGGACGGTCTGGTCGACCGGGTCCCAGTTCACGGTGCCGCTTTTCTTGTAGATCACACCTTTTTCGAACAGGCGAGTGAACAGCCATTGTTCCCAGCGGTAGTAATCGGGCTTGCAGGTGGTCACTTCGCGCGACCAGTCCACCGCCAGGCCCAGGCTGCGCAGCTGGCTTTTCATGTAGGCGATGTTTTCGTAGGTCCATTTGGCGGGCGCTACGTTGTTCTTCATCGCGGCGTTTTCCGCCGGCATGCCGAAGGCGTCCCAACCCATCGGTTGCAGAACGTTCTTGCCCTGCATGCGCTGGTAGCGGGAGATCACGTCGCCGATGGTGTAGTTGCGCACGTGCCCCATGTGTAGCTTGCCGCTGGGGTAAGGGAACATCGACAGGCAGTAGTAAGTCTCCTTGCCTGGCTGTTCACTGACTTCAAAGGACTTTTGCTCGTCCCAGAACGACTGGGCGGCGGCTTCGATTTCACGGGGCTGATATTGTTCGTGCATGGCTACTTTTGAACTGAATAGGGGTGGCCTAATCCTCTTCAATGCAACGCTGGACGTTGAAGCCGCCTCATTGGCGTTTTCGGTGTCCAGCCGAGCTGGAAGTGGAGTTACAGGAAGCGCCGTAGCATACATGACCGCGCTCTACCGAGGGAAACCCTGATTGCTGCCACACGTCCTGCGAAAACCGCTGCGAGGGCCGTTGGTCGCGGCGTTCAGCCGGTTTGTTCATGGAAGCTAAGCTCTAACTGGGGAGTAGGTCATATCTTCCAATGAGGTGAGGGATGGTTGAGTCACAGCAAAAAGCTACAAAACCGGAGCTGTACGAAAGGCTGATCGATCGGTTGGCCTTGGCCCTGGAAGCGGCAAGGACCGCTGGCCGGTTGCGCGACGAACGCCCTCTGGAGCTGGAACTGCGTGGCCTGAGCCCCGCAGAGTTTGCACTGGTCAAGGCGTATCTGGATCGCAGTGAACGTGAGACGCACGGATGCTTGTCAGAAGCGGTAAAGCAACTCGACGCACCACGTTCAGCCAAGATCATCTGGCTCAAGGACAAGGTTCCCGGCAGAGACGCGGTAAAGGTCCGGTCTTTGCAGTTCAAATAGGGCACGGTGCCATGCTCCTTGAATTTTTGAAGCATAGTCCTTCCATATTGATTGTCGCATTGCGCCAACCCACTTAGGCTTCGGGCATCTCCAGGAGATGCTCGATGCCGTTCCGTTATTTCGTAAAACAACTTCTTTTGCCGCCCGGCATTCTATTGCTGCTGCTTTTGCTTGCCTGGTGGTTGCGCCGCTCAAGGCCGAGGCTTGCCGGTGTGTGCTTTGGTCTGGGCCTGGGTGGTTTCTGGCTGATGAGCCTGCCGGTGGTTGTGCAATGGAGTGCCAGTCTGCTCGAGCGGGAGCCGCCGCTTGCCCGCAGTGAGTGGGCAGTCCTGGGGCAGCGTGCGGACGCGATCGTGGTCCTCGGTTCGGGGCGCGAGCGCGGTGACGTGGCCTGGGGCGCCGACCAGCCCACGGGTGTCGGTCTGGAACGTCAGCGCTTTGCCGCGCGGTTGGCCAAGGCTTCCGGGTTGCCGGTACTGACCAGCGGCGGCTTGCATTACGGCACGCCGCCCAGCGAGGCGCAGATGATGGCTGACGCCTTGCGTGACGATTTTGGCTTGAGCGTGCGCTGGCAGGAAGGGCGCAGCCGCACGACCTGGGAAAATGCGCAGTTCAGCGCCGAGGTGCTGCTTCCCCAGGGCATCAAGCGTGTGGTGCTCGTGACTCAGGCCTGGCATATGCCACGGGCGGTCTGGAGTTTCCGCAAGGCCGGTTTTGAGGTGGTGCCGGCGCCGGTAGGGTTTCTGGGCGGCGACAACGCGCGGCCGCTGGGGGGCTGGATGCCGGAGTTCAAGGCGATCTGGCAGAACGGGCAGTTGATGAACGAGGCGGTGGGGCAGGTCGGTTATTCGTTGTTTTACCGATAGAGATCAAAAGATCGCAGCCTGCGGCAGCTCCTACAGGGGATTGCATTCCAAATGTAGGAGCTGCCGCAGGCTGCGATCTTTTTCTATACGGTCTTGGCCATCCGGCTGGCAATCAGCGCCCAGCCAAACAACAACACGCAGAGAATGAGCAATGGCCATGAGCGCCATTCCAGGTACGGCGTCAGGTTGTGCATCGGCACCACTTCGCCATACAGGATGCCGCGTTCGAACTGCGGGATCTGATCGGTAATCTGGCCGAACGGGTTGATCAGGCCGGACACGCCGTTGTTGGTGGCACGGATCATCCAGCGGCCGGCTTCCAGCGCGCGCATCTGTGCCATCTGCAGGTGTTGCAACGGGCCAATGGAGGTGCCGAACCAGGTGTCGTTGCTGATGGTCAGCAACAGGTCGCTGCGGGCGGCAAGGCTGGCGGCGAACTCCGGATAAACCACCTCATAGCAGATGAACGGCGCGATCTGATAACCCTTGGCTTGCAGCAGCGGCTGGTCAGCCGGGCCGCGAGCGAAGTCCGACATTGGCAGATCGAAGAAGGCGATCAGTCCGCGCAGGATGTCCTGCAAGGGAACATATTCACCAAAGGGCACCAGTTTTTGCTTCAGATAAGTGCCGTCGCCTTCACCGGTCACGGTGATGCCATTGAAGAAACGCTTCTCGTGGCGTACCTCCATGCGGACCGGGACGCCGGTGATCAACGCCGATTTACGTTCGGCCGCGAAGTTGCCCATCATGTTCAGGTAGCCCTCGGCGGACTCCTTGAGCACCGGGATCGCCGTTTCCGGCCAGATGAGCAAATCGACGCGTTTGGAGCTGAAGCTCATGTCGCGGTACAGCGCCAACTGCGCGTTGAGCTGCGCCGGATCCCACTTCATGCTTTGTTCGATGTTGCCCTGAATGGCGGCGACGCTCAGTGGCGGGCCCGAAGGGCTGGTCCAGGCGTGGTGCTTGAGCGCCATGCCGACCAGCCATGGGCCGACCAGCAGCAATACACCGGCAGCGATGAAGCCCTTGCGTCCCGTGCGAACCAGGCGCAAGCCGTTGTAGATCAACGCCGCTGTCAGTGCCAGGGTAAAGGAAATCAGCCACATCCCGCCGAGGGGCGCGAGCCCGGCCAGCGGGCCGTCGAGCTGGCTGTAACCGGAATACAGCCACGGGAAGCCGGTGAGGAACCAGCCGCGGAAGGCTTCCTGGGCGACCCACAGCGCAGCGAAGGCCAGGGCGTCGGCCAGCGGCGCCTCATTGCGGCGCAGCCAGCGCGCCCAAATCCAGGCGGGCAGGGCAAAGAACCAGGCAATCGCCGCCGTGAACAGCAGCATCAGGAAACCGGCGAGCAACACCGAGGCGCCGCCGAAATGGTGAATGCTGTAGTAGATCCAGCTGGTGCCGGCACCGAACAGGCCGAAACCGAAACACCAGCCGCGCCCCAAGGCTTGACGTGGGCTCAGTTCGCGCAGGCCGGCATAGAACAGGCCGACGGCGAGCAATGCCAGTGGCCAGATATCGAACGGCGCCAGGGCCAGGGTGGTGATTGCACCGGCCGCCACGGCCAGCAGGTTACCGGGCCAGCCGGGGCGGGTTGTCCAGCGCATTTCAATCCTTAGCGAGCAATGGGCGTCAGGCGAAGCAAGTGAATCCGACGGCTGTCGGCGTTCAGGATGCGGAAGCGGTATGGGCCGATTTCAGTGATTTCGTTACGTTTTGGCAGATGCCCGAACGCACTCATCACCAGACCGCCAACGGTGTCGAATTCATCGTCGGAGAACTCGCTGTCGAAAAACTCGTTGAAGTTCTCGATCGGCGTCAGGGCCTTGATCAGGAAATCACCGCTCGGCAGCGGCTTGATGTAGCTGTCCTCTTCGACATCGTGTTCGTCTTCGATGTCGCCGACGATTTGTTCCAGCACGTCTTCGATGGTGACCAGGCCTGCCACGCCACCGTACTCGTCAATGACGATGGCCATGTGATTGTGGTTGGCGCGAAACTCGCGCAACAGCACGTTAAGGCGCTTGGATTCCGGCACGAAGGTGGCCGGACGCAGCAGATCCTTGATGTTGAAGCTGTCGCCGTTCTCCTTGAGGATCAACGGCAGCAGGTCCTTGGCCAGCAACACGCCCATCACGTCATCGTGGCTTTCGCCGATGACCGGGTAGCGCGAGTGGGCCGAGTCGACCACGGCAGGCAGGAACTCGCGGGGTGTCTGGTTCGCCTTGATGCTGACCATTTGCGAGCGCGGGACCATGATGTCCCGCACCTGCAGGTCAGCCACCTGGATGGCGCCTTCGACGATGGCCAGCGCTTCGCTGTCCAACAGTTTGTTCTGGTGTGCATCGCGCAGCAGCTCCAAAAGCTCCTGGCGGTTTTTCGGCTCGTGGGCAAAAGCCTGGGTGAGCTTACCCAGCCATGACTTCTGCCCGTTGCTCGATCGATCTTCGCTCATAGCGATTACTCTGAATCCTTTGTTGTTTCTGTGGGGGATAAATCGGTTTCGTCGTCCGCGTACGGATCGGGAAAGCCCAGTTCTGCAAGCAACGTTCGTTCCAGTGCTTCCATCTCTTCGGCTTCGTCGTCATCAATATGGTCGTAACCAAGCAGATGCAAGCAGCCGTGAATCACCAGGTGTGCCCAATGTGCCTTGAGCTCCTTGCCTTGATCCAGGGCCTCACGCTCGACCACCGCCACGCAGATCACCAGATCGCCCAGCAGCGGGATGTCGAGGAACTCATCCGGCACATCGGCCGGGAATGACAAGACGTTAGTTGCGTAATCCTTTTGCCGCCAGGTGTGGTTCAGCTCGCGTCCTTCGGCTTCGTCGACCAGGCGAATGGTCATTTCCGAGTCGGCGCTGCGCTGGCGCAAAGCCAGTTCGCACCACTGGCGGAACTCGGCTTCGCTGGGGGCGGGGGCTTGGGTAGCGATTTGCAGGTCAAGCTCAAGCATCGCGGCGGCTATCCTTGGCGGCTGCATCATCGGCCGCACGGGTTTCGAAGCGCTCGTAGGCCTCAACGATGCGCTGTACCAGCGGATGGCGCACGACGTCCTTGGGCTGGAAATGGGTGAAGCTGATCCCCGGCACTTCCTTGAGCACTTCAATCACATGGTGCAGGCCGGACTTGGTGCCGCGTGGCAGGTCGACCTGGGTGATGTCCCCGGTGATGACGGCCGTGGAGCCGAAGCCGATCCGGGTCAGGAACATCTTCATTTGCTCGACCGTGGTGTTCTGGCTTTCGTCAAGAATGATGAAGCTGTTGTTCAGCGTACGGCCGCGCATGTAAGCCAGCGGCGCGACTTCGATCACCTGGCGCTCGATCAGCTTGGCGACGTATTCGAAGCCGAGCATTTCGTAGAGTGCGTCGTAGAGCGGGCGCAGGTACGGGTCGATTTTCTGCGACAGGTCGCCTGGCAGGAAGCCGAGTTTTTCACCCGCTTCGACCGCCGGGCGCACCAGCAGAATGCGGCGAATCTGCTCGCGCTCCAGTGCATCCACCGCGCAGGCGACGGCCAGATAGGTCTTGCCGGTACCGGCCGGGCCGATGCCGAAGTTGATGTCGTTACCGAGGATCTCCTTCACATAGCGCAGCTGATTCAAGCCGCGGGGGCGAATCATGCCTTTTTTGGTGCGCAGCGCCACGGACGGTTCGGCGGGGGAGTGGTTGTCCAACTGTTCCACGGCAGACTCCTGCAGGAACAGGTGCACCATGTCCGGCGACAGCTCGGTACCCTTGGTTTCCCGGTACAGGCGGCGCAGTAGGTTTTCCGCGGAGGTGGTGTGTTTGGGCTCGCCGATCAGCTCGAACTGGTTGCCGCGATTGCGGATCTCGATGGTCAGGCGTTGTTCGATCAAGCGCAAATGCTCGTCGAATTGCCCGCACAGATTGGCGAAGCGGCGAGCTTCAAAAGGCTCGAGGATGAAACGATGTGGTTCTATGGGTGCGTTCAAGGTCGTATTTAGCCGCCCTGGGGCAATTGAGATGAAATCAAGGATAACGCCAGTGGCGCGGGTGCGAAAGCTCTTAAAATTTCTAATCTTCGAGACCGCCAGGATCGCAGCCTTCGGCAGCTCCTACATGGCGATGCATTCTTGTAGGAGCTGCCGAAGGCTGCGATCTTTTGGTGTTACTGGATCAGCGAACCCCGCAGCGAATGCGGCTGCGCGGCATCGATGTGCACGTCCGCGAACTGGCCGATCAGGGTCGGATTGTCGCAGCGGAAGTTGACGATACGGTTATTCTCGGTCCGGCCTTGCAGCTCGCCCGGGTCTTTTTTCGAGTAATCGGTCACCAGGATCCGCTGGATCGAACCGACCATTTGTCGGCTGATCTCGAAACCTTGCTGGTTCAAGCGATGCTGCAGGGCATTCAGACGCTCTTTTTTCAGCTCTTCAGGGGTGTCATCGGCCAGGTCGGCGGCCGGAGTTCCCGGGCGTTGGCTATAGACGAACGAGTAGGAAAAGTCGAAGCCGACGTCGGCAATCAGCTTCATGGTTTGCTCGAAGTCTTTCTCGGTCTCGCCCGGGAAGCCGACGATGAAGTCCGAGCTGATGCAGATCCCCGGCACGGCGGCGCGCAGCTTGCGCAGTTTGGATTTGTATTCCAGCGCGGTGTGGTTGCGCTTCATCGCGGCGAGGATGCGGTCCGAGCCCGACTGCACTGGCAGGTGCAGGTGCTTGACCAGTTCCGGCACATCGGCGTGGGCCTGGATCAGGCTGTCGGAGAACTCCAGCGGATGCGACGTGGTGTAGCGGATGCGGTCGATGCCATCGACGGCGGCAACCACGCGGATCAGCTCGGCCAGATCCGCCAGACGCCCGTCATGGGTGAGGCCGCGATAACCGTTGACGTTCTGCCCCAGCAGTGTCACTTCGCGCACGCCGTTTTCGGCCAGGTGAATGATCTCGGCAATCACGTCGTCGAACGGCCGGCTGACTTCTTCGCCGCGGGTGTAGGGCACCACGCAGAACGTGCAGTACTTGCTGCAGCCTTCCATCACCGACACGTAAGCGCTCGGGCCGTCGATGCGCGGCTCGGGCAAATGGTCGAACTTTTCGATTTCCGGGAACGAGACGTCGACTTGCGGCAGCTTGCTGATGCGCGCGGCGTCGATCATTTCCGGCAGGCGGTGCAGGGTTTGCGGGCCGAACACCACGTCGACGTACGGCGCGCGATCGCGGATGGCCGCGCCTTCCTGGCTGGCCACGCAACCGCCGACGGCGATCACCATCTCCGGGTTGGCCAGCTTCAGTTCGCGCCAGCGCCCGAGCTGGGAGTAGACGCGGTCCTGCGCACGTTCGCGGATCGAGCAGGTGTTGAGCAGGATGACATCGGCGTCTTCAGCGCGCGCGGTGACTTCCAGGGCCTGGTGTTCGCCCAGCAGATCGACCATGCGCGAGCTGTCGTACTCGTTCATCTGGCAACCGTGGGTTTCGATGTAAAGCTTCTTGGCCATGGATAGAGTCATCACGTGATTCAAAGAACCGCGCATTATAGGGAACATGAACCCAGGTTCCTACCGCTGCGCGTCCGGCGGCTATGCTATAGTTTGCGCCCTCTTTTTTATCCCTCGATGTGTTACCCGCCCACCATGACCAAACGTGAAGCTCCAATCTACAAGGTGATTTTCCTCAACCAGGGCCAGGTGTTCGAAATGTACGCCAAGCAGATCTATCAAAGTGATCTGTGGGGCTTTCTGGAAGTGGAAGAGTTCGTCTTTGGCGAGCGCACGCAAGTGGTCGTCGATCCGAGTGAAGAAAAGCTCAAGGCTCAGTTCGAAGGCGTGGTGCGCAGTTTTGTGCCGATGCATTCGATCGTGCGTATCGACGAAGTCGAGCGTCTGGGGACACCGAAAATCAGCGAAGCCCGCGGCGCGGTCGGCAATGTCATGCCGTTTCCGATGCCGATGCCTGAGAAGTAAGCCTCAAGATCGAGTCGCCCCTATCGCGAGCAAGCTCGCTCCCACATTTGACCGTATTTCCATGAGAAAACTCGGTCATCTGTGGGAGCGAGCTTGCTCGCGATGGGGCCAGTCAGATCAACGCAAAAATCAGGGAAGCGGCGCGAAAGGCGTACGCCCGTCAGCGCTCTGCAGTTCCATCAAATATTTACGGAAAATTTGCCCGAGCACCTGGGTGGCAAGCTCCAGTTCTTCGCGGGGCATTTTTTCGGTGACTTCGTCAGCGGTGTCCAGTGCATCTTCGGCACCGTTGACCGCCGCCATCTTCAGCAGGATATACGCCTGAACGTTATTGGCCGGTACGCCTTCGCCGTGGAAGAACATGGTGCCGAGCTTGAATTGCGCCTGGGCGTGGCCTTGCAGCGAGGCCTTTTCGAAATAGCTCAGGGCTTGATTGAGATCGCGCGGTGCGTTTTTGCCTTCGTAGTAGAACTCACCCAACTCGTATTGCGCTTGCGCATCCCCTTCATCCGACGCTTTCCGGCAGGCGGCGATCGCCTGTTCCAGGTCTTGCGGCTGGGTATTGAGGGTGCAGCGACCCATCGCTGGGATCAACAACGAGTTGCCGCCTGCTTGTGCGTGCGCGAGCAGGGGCTGAAGAAGCAACAGGCAGCCCAGTGCAAGGGTGCGGCCGGTGCGGTTCATGGGAATCGACTTACCTCTGAAGGGCGCGCGGACCCATCGAGGGATCCAATAAGCGCGCATTATGAAATAAGCAGGGCCAACCTTACAAAGTCTTTACTCGTTTTTCTGCTGCGCGGGAAATATATCTCCCGTTTTGCGGAGGATTTTTGCTGAAAGTGTAGGAATGAAGGTGGGCGTGTAGGTGAAAGCTGACGCTGGCAATGGCCAACGTCAGCGCTACAGCGTTATTTCAAGGCTGCGAAGGCACGCTCGGCGGCGTCCAGGGTCAGTTTCAGTTCGGCTTCGCCGTGGGCGATCGAAGTAAAACCGGCTTCGAAGGCACTCGGTGCCAGGTACACGCCACCTTCGAGCATCAGGTGGAAGAAGCGGCCGAACAGGGCGGCGTCACTGGCCATCACGTCATCAAAAGTCACGATGTCGTCGGCGCCGCTGAAGTACAGGCCGAACATGCCGCCGGCTTGTGTGGTCACGAACGGAATGCCCGCCGCATCGGCGCGCTGTTGCAGGCCGTCGAGCAGGCGAGTGGTGTAGTCGGTCAGCTCGGCGTGGAAGCCCGGACGGCTGATCAGGCGCAGGGTTGTCAGGCCGGCGGCCATCGCCAGCGGGTTGCCCGACAGCGTGCCGGCCTGGTAGACCGGGCCCAGCGGGGCGATGCGCTGCATGATTTCACGCTTGCCGCCGAAACAGCCGACCGGCATGCCGCCACCGATGATCTTGCCGAAGGTGGTCAGGTCCGGCGTCACGCCGTAGTACGCCTGGGCACCGCCGAGGGCGACACGGAAACCGGTCATCACTTCGTCGAAAATCAGCACCACGCCGTGCTTGTCGCACAGGGTCCGCAGGCCTTCGAGGAAACCCGGTGCCGGCGGCACGCAGTTCATGTTGCCGGCCACTGGCTCGACGATGATGCAGGCCGCGTCCTGGCCGACTTCGGCGAGCATGGCTTCAACGGCGTCGATGTCGTTGAACGGCAGGGTCAGGGTGTGTTTGGCGAACGCTGCCGGTACGCCGGCCGAACTCGGTACGCCCTGGGTCAATGCGCCCGAGCCGGCCTTGACCAGCAGGCTGTCGGAGTGACCGTGGTAGCAGCCTTCGAACTTGATGATGCTGTCGCGACCGGTGAAGCCGCGGGCCAGGCGAATGGCGCTCATGGTCGCTTCGGTGCCGGAGCTGACCATGCGCACCATTTCCATCGACGGCACGAGAGAGCAGACCAGGTCGGCCATCTGCGTTTCCATCTCGGTCGGCGCGCCGTAGGACAGGCCGTGCTCCAGCTGCTTGCGCACCGCGTCCAGCACGTCCGGGTGGCTGTGGCCGAGGATCATCGGGCCCCACGAACCGACGTAATCCACATAGCGCTTGTTGTCTTCGTCGGTGACGTAGGCGCCTTCGGCATGCTTGAAGAACAGCGGCGTGCCGCCGACGCTCTTGAACGCGCGAACCGGCGAGTTCACGCCACCGGGAATGTGTTTCTGGGCATTGGCAAACAGCGTTTCGGAACGAGACATGATCGGGTTCTCAGATTTTAAGTAATTCGTTAAAGGCGCGGGCACGGCGGGTGACTTCGGCCGTGCTCTCGGCGCCGAACAGGCCATGCACCACGGCCAGCAGATCGACCCCATGGGCCACCAGCGGAGCGGCGTTGTCCAGGGTGATGCCGCCGATCGCGCAGATAGGCAAGTGCAGTTGCTTGCGCGCCTGGTCGAGCAGTTCGAGGCTGCAGGTCGGTGCGCCGGGTTTGGTGTTGGAGTTGAAGAAGCGGCCGAAGGCAACATAACTAGCACCTTCTTTGGCCGCCTGTTCGGCCAGTTCGAGCTGCGCGTGGCAGGTTGAACCGATGATCGCCTGACGCCCGAGCAGTGCACGGGCCGGAGTCAGCGGGCCATCGGTCTGGCCCAGGTGCACGCCCACATTGAGGCGCGCGGCCAGTTCGGCATCATCGTTGATGATCAGATGGGTCTTGTAGCGTTCGCACAGTTCGCGCAAGGCTTCGGCCTCACGCAGGCGGCGGGCCTCGTCGCTGCTTTTGTCGCGGTACTGCAGCAAGGTGACGCCGCCTTCCAGCGCCGCCTCCACGTACTTGAGCAACTTACCGTCCAGCAAATGGCTGTCGGTAATGGCGTACAGGCCACGTAGTTTCATCGGACAAGCCTCACCGCATTACAAATGGAAGTTACGAACAGAAATCCAGCGGCAGGCGGCGCGGCACAAACTGGCCTTTGCCCAGCTGCTCGGCGTCACGCAGGGTGCGCCATGTGTAGTTAAGCGCGGTCTGCACGGCGCTGGCGAGGTTTTCACCCTGGGCCAGACGACCGGCCAGCGCGCTCGCCAGGGTGCAGCCGGAACCGTGATAACTGCCGGGCAGGCGCTGGCAGGTAAAGGTTTCGCGCAGGCCGTCGCGGCTGTACAGGCGATTGTGGATTTCGGTTTCGTCGCCATGGCCGCCGGTGATCAGCAGGTGTTTGACGAACGGCAGGAGTTTTTCAGCGCATTCGTCCGCGGTGCCTTCGGGCAGTTCGGCGAGGATCCGGGCTTCGGGAAGGTTGGGAGTGGCAATGATCGACAAGGGCAGCAGGCGTTCGCGCATGGCGTAGCCGACTTCGTCCTTGCCCAGGCGTCCGCCGCCGCCGGCACGCAGCACCGGGTCGCAGACCACTGGCAAATGCGGGTGCGCCGAAAGCAGTTCGACCACGGTGTCGACCATTTCCAGGGAACCGAGCATGCCCAGTTTGACCGCCGCGACTTCGGAATCGTTGAGCACGGCATTGGCCTGGGCCAGTACCCACTCACGGTCGAGGACGCGGAAGTCAGTGACATTGACGGTGTCTTGCACGGTCAGGGCGGTGACGGCCGGAGCCGCATGGCAACCCTGAGCGAGCAGGGCTTCGATATCTGCCTGCAAGCCGGCGCCACCACTTGGGTCGTGGCCGGAGAGACAGAGGACAACGGGGCGAGAGCTGTAGATATTCATGGTGCGCGAGCTTACCACCAAACAACGTTTTTCGGGTGTGCGTGCACTTCGGTGTGAGGCGCAGAAAAAGGCAAAAGATCGCAGCCTTCGCCAGCTCCTGCAAGAAGGGCGGATCGACGCAAACCTGTAGGAGCTGCCGAAGGTTGCGATCTTTTGATTTTTTGCCCAAAACAAACAGCTCTATCTCAAAAAAACCTTCGCCGGAACGCCCGTCCTAGAGCCTTTTCATGAAAGATTTCAATGGTGTTTAATGGCCATCAACGGCTATGCTAGAGTGGATCCAAACCAATAACAGGTGATACCGGTTTTACGTCTGCTCAAAAGGAATGGGGGGCTTCCTGACAGAACCGGACAGGCCACGCTGGGGCTTCAATGCGCTATTTGCTGATGTTGCTGTTGTGTTTGCCCCTCCTGGCAGGCGCCGTCGAGTTCGATGAGTTTACTCAAAGCCTCCCCTTGGGCCGAACCCTGCAGGTCTATGAGGACGCGGGTGGTCAGGCGACCATCGCGGATATCCGCGCGCAAGCGGCGGCCGGCAACTTCAAGGCGCACAACAAAGACACACTCAACGCTGGTTACTCGCGCTCGGTGTTCTGGCTGAAAATCGACCTGCATTACCGACCGACCGACCCGGCGGCGCAACGGACCTGGTTGCTGGAACTGGCCTATCCACCCCTCGATCATCTCGATCTCTATTTGCCCGATGCGGCCGGCAACTATCAGTTGGTCAGGCAGACCGGCGATGCCTTGCCCTTCGCCAGCCGCGAGATTCGTCAGAACAACTATCTGTTCGACCTGACGTTCAAAGCCGACCAGGCCGAAACCCTGTTCCTGCGCTTGCAAAGCGAAGGCTCGATCCAGGCACCGGTTACCTTGTGGTCGAGCACCGCCTACCTCGAAGAGCAGCCCGTGCGCCTCTACGTACTGGGGCTGATCTATGGCGTGTTGCTGGGGATGCTGGTCTACAACCTGTTCATCTACCTCAGCGTGCGCGATACCAGCTACCTCTACTACATCTTCTATATCGCCTCGTTCGGCTTGTACCAGCTGTCGGTCAACGGCGCGGCAGTGCAGTATTTCTGGCCGGACAACCCTTGGTGGGCCAACGCCGCGACGCCGTTTTTCATCGGCTGCGCGGGGTTGTTCGGCAGTCAGTTCGCCCGCAGTTTCCTGCAAATGGCTACCCACAGTCGTTGGCTCGACCGCTTGTTGCTGGCGTTGGTTGCCTTCGGTGCGCTGGTGGTCGGCCTGTCTTTGATGACCAGCTACGCCCTGGCGTTGCGTCTGGCCACGGCCCTGGCGCTGACGTTCACGGTGGTGATTTTTGCCGCCGGGATCTTTGCCTGGCTGCGGGGGCTGCGCGTCGCGCGGTATTTCATCATTGCCTGGTCGGCGTTTTTGCTCGGCGGTATCGTCAATACGTTGATGGTGCTGGGATACCTGCCAAACGTGTTCCTGACCATGTATTCCAGTCAGATCGGCTCGGCCATCGAAGTGGCGTTGTTGTCCCTGGCACTGGCCGACCGCATTAACGACATGCGCGAGCAGCAGGCGCAGACACTATTCGACGCCGGCCAGAAGCTTGAAATCCTCAACCAGCAACTGGCGCGCAGTAACAAGCTCAAGGACGAATTTCTGGCCACCCTGACCCACGAACTGCGCACGCCCATGAACGGTGTGATCGGTTCGCTGGAATTGATGCAGACGGTCGAAATGGACCCGGAGCTTGAGCAGTATCAGCAGACGGCTTCGGGGTCGGCGCGGGACATGATGCGCATGGTCAACGGTATCCTGACCCTCACCGAACTGCAGGCCGGCAAACTCCAGACCTCGGCCGACACTTTCAGCTTGCGCCGCATGGTCGAGGCACTGCGCACGCAGTTCGAGGGCAACGCTTCGAGCAAGTCGCTGGACTTCAAGGTCGACGTCGCATCCGGCGTGCCGGATCGCTTGCACGGCGACAACACCAAGATCGCGCAATGCCTGGAGTGTCTGCTGGACAACGCCATCAAGTTCACCCGGGTCGGCGGCCTGGCCTTGCGGGTGACCGGCAAGGCCGTTGAACCCGACCGGCTGGCGTTGACCTTCGCGGTGATCGATACGGGCATTGGCTTCACCGATCTGGGAGAGGCCACGATGTATCAACGGTTCTTCCAGCTCGACGGCTCGATGACCCGTGAATACGGTGGCCTGGGTGTTGGCCTGGCGATTTGCCGGCAGTTGGTCGAATTGCTCGGTGGGCGCCTGACGCATCGATCCGAGCCAGGACGCGGCAGCCGGTTTCAGCTGGATGTGGAAGTCGGGCTGTCGGTGGCCGAACGCCCCCTGGCACCCTTGATGCCCCGGGATTTTCCGCGTCTGCGCCTGCCGCAGGATTGTGCGGTGCTGTTGGTGGATGACAACAGCATCAGCCAGTTGGTGATGCGCGGCATGTTGCTCAAGCTGGGTTTTCGCGTGCGTACGGCCGACGGAGCCGATGTCGCGCTCGATCTCCTGCAACGCGAAGTGTTTGACGCGGTGCTGGTCGATTGTCAGTTGCCGCGTCAGGACGGTGAGTCGCTGTGCTGCCAGATCCGCGCGTTGCCGGGCTATGCCGAGCTGCCGTTGTTCATGATCGCCCTGGGGGGGGACCGTCAACGCTGCCCGACCGGCGCATTGATCGATTACTTGAGCAAACCGGTAAAATTCGAAGACTTGCAGGCCGCGCTCTACCGTCGGGTGCTCTGCTCGCAACAGGGCGAAAGCGCCGACAGTTAGGCGGATATGACACTTTGTTCGACTGAGGGGCGGTGCTTAACTGAAGTCCCTTGGCCGACCAAAGGAGCCCAGTCATGAACCTGCATCAGTTTGCCGAAACCCACGAAGTCACCAACCAGCCACCGTCACTGGACGGCGCCAACCTCTACCGCATCGACTTGCCGTTACAGGAATGGTCGCGGCGGTTCGGGGCCGGTTGGGCCGAATCGCGGATCGACGCTTACGGCGCACTGGCCGGTGGCCCGCTGATGGAAGCCGGGTTCCTCGCCAATCAGAACAAGCCGGTGTTCAACAGTCATGACCGCTTTGGTCATCGCATCGATCTGGTGGAATTTCATCCGGCCTATCACCAACTGATGCGCACGGCAGTCGAGCACGGCCTGACCTCGTTGCCCTGGGCGCACCCGCAGGACGGCGCTCATGTGGCCCGCGCCAGCATGTCGTATCTGCACAGCCAGGCCGAAGCCGGCAGTGGCTGCCCGTTGACCATGACCTTCGCCAGCGTTCCGGCCATGCGTCTGCAGCCGGACCTGGCGCAAAAGTGGTTGCCGAAAATCCTCGCTACCGAATACGACCCGCGCAACGTCGGCATGGCCCACAAGGCCGGGGTCACCATCGGCATGGCCATGACCGAGAAACAGGGTGGCACCGATGTGCGGGCCAATACCACCAAGGCGTATCCGGTTGGAGCCAGCGGTCCGGGCCAGGCCTATGAGTTGGTGGGGCACAAATGGTTTTGCTCGGCGCCGATGTGCGACGCCTTCCTGACACTGGCGCAGACCGACAAGGGCCTGACCTGTTTCCTGCTGCCGCGCCATCGCCCGGACGACACACGCAATCAGTTCTACATCCAGCGCCTGAAGAACAAGCTCGGCAATTGCTCCAACGCTTCGAGCGAAGTGGAGTTTCGCGGCGCACTGGCGTGGATGATCGGTGAAGAGGGGCGTGGCGTTCCGACGATCATCGAGATGGTCGCCATGACCCGCTTCGATTGCATGGTCGGTTCCAGTTCGCTGATGCGTCAGGCGTTGACCCAGGCCAGCCATCATTGTGCTCATCGTTCGGTCGGCGGCAAATTGCTCAGCGAGCAACCGTTGATGCAGAACGTGCTGGCGGACCTGGCGCTGGAAAGCGAGGCCGCCCTGGCCTTGAGCCTGCGCATGGGCCGGGCGCTGGATCATCTGGACGATTCGCAGGAAGCCAGGTTCGCCCGGTTGGTAACGGCGGTGGGCAAGTACTGGATCTGCAAGCGGGCGCCGGCCATGATCAACGAAGCGGCCGAATGCATGGGCGGTGCGGGTTATGTCGAAGACAGCATTCTGCCGCGGCTTTACCGCGAGGCGCCGGTGAATTCGACCTGGGAAGGTTCCGGCAACGTGCAGTGCCTGGACGTGCTGCGTGCCCTGTCAAAAGAACCGGGCGTGCTCGATGCACTGTTCAGCGAGTTGGGCGATGGCCATGGCGACAAGCGCCTTGCCGCGCACATCCAGCAATTGCAGGCCGCTTTCAAGGACACCAGCGACATTCAGTACCGCGCCCGGCAACTGACCGAAGACATTGCCTTGGGATTGCAGGCCAAGTTGCTGCTGGAAGCCGGGAATTCGGTGGTCAGTGATGCCTTCATCGCCAGTCGCCTGGACGGTGGTGGCCGAGTGTACGGCGCGTTGCCACGCGGCCTGGACGTGGAAGCGATTGTCGCCCGATCGACCCCGCAAGGGTTCTGATTGGTTGGAAGATCGCAGCCTTCGGCAGCTCCTACAAGTGCACGACGAGTCCTTGTAGGAGCTGCCGCAGGCTGCGATCTTTTTTGGCTGTTCCCGTGAAGCGACGATGCAGGCAAGATGAAGGTCTGCAAGTCAGAACACAGGATGCTGATCGTGACCGAAGCTTTTATTGTCGTTCAAACCGCCGAGCAAGCCGTGGATCGGCTCGCACTCTTGCACAATCGTGCTACCACCGCGCTGAGTCAGGCGCTCAAGCGTTACCTCAAGGACCGCGTCGAGCCTGATGCCGAGCAGCGGGCGTTGTTCCGTTATCCCGAGCTGCGTCTGACCTACCACTGCCAGGGCGAAGTCCCGCAGACCACCCGTGCCTATGCCAAGGTCCAGCTGCCGGGCACCTACAGCGTCACCGTCACCCATCCGTCGGCTTTCCGTAAGTACCTGCTGGAACAACTGGTTCCGTTGATGCACGACTTCACCGTGACGGTGGAAGTCGGTGTCAGCCAGCAGAACATCCCGTATCCGTATGTGGTCGAGCAGGGCGATGAACTGGGAGGCTCCGGCGTCACCGCCGCCGTGCTGGCGCGGGTGTTCCCGAGTACCGACCTGTCGGCCGCGACCGACGGCATTGCCGACGGTTTGTACGACTGGGAAAACACCGATCCGCTGCCCCTGGCGCTGTTCGATGCCGCACGGGTGGATTTCTCCCTGCGCCGACTGGTGCATTACACCGGCAGCGACTGGCGCCATGTGCAGCCGTGGATTCTGCTGACCAACTACCACCGCTATGTCGACCAGTTCATCGTCCACGGCCTGGAACAATTGCGCCAGGACCCGCGCTTCGTGCGCATGGTGCTGCCGGGTAACGTGATCATCGAAAAGAGCATGGATCACGGCGAAGCGTCGGCGATTGCCGCTGGCGTGGTCTGGCACCGTTACCAGATGCCGGCCTATCACCTGATCGCCAGTGACGGCCATGGCGTGACCCTGATCAACATCGGTGTCGGCCCTTCCAACGCCAAGAACATCACCGACCACCTCGCCGTTCTGCGCCCGCATTGCTGGCTGATGATCGGCCACTGCGGCGGCCTGCGTCAGTCGCAGACGATTGGCGACTACGTGCTGGCCCACGCCTACATGCGCCGCGACGGCATTCTCGACCGGGTCGTGCCGCCGAACATTCCGATTCCGGCCCTGGCCGAAGTGCAACTCGCGCTTCAGCAAGCGGCGGCCAACATCACCGGTGAGAAGGGCGACGAACTGAAAAAACGCCTGCGCACCGGCACCGTGCTGACCTACGACGACCGCAACTGGGAGCTGCGCTGGGCGCAGGAAAGGCCGCTGATCAACCTGTCCCGCGCCGTGGCGGTGGACATGGAAAGTGGCACCATCGCCGCCCAGGGTTATCGTTTGCGGGTGCCGTACGGCACGTTGCTTTGCGTCTCGGACAAACCGCTGCACAGCGAAATCAAGTTGCCGGGCTCGGCCAACGCCTTCTATGAGCGCGCGGTCAGCCAGCACTTGAAGATCGGTATCGAAGCGGTGGATCTGTTGCGCACCGAGCTCAACTCACTGCACTCGCGCAAACTGCGCAGCTTCGACGAGCCGCCGTTCCGCTAACGGTTGTCATGGTCATTTGACGGTTGGGGCACTAGCATTGGCAGCCCTGACCGTTAGATGTTTCCTTTCTCATGTCTCGTCCTCCTCAACGTCCCGTTTCCCGCCGCCCTGGCACGAAACCCTTGCCTGCAGCCCCGCGCCGTGTCGCCAAGGCTCCGCCGGCCGAGCCGAAGCTGATCCTGTTCAACAAACCTTTCGATGTGCTGACGCAATTCAGTGACGGCGAAGGGCGCGCGACGCTCAAGGACTACATCGATGTACCGGGGATCTATCCGGCCGGACGGCTGGATCGCGACAGCGAAGGCTTGTTGCTGCTGACCAACGACGGCCAGCTTCAGGCGCGAATCGCGGACCCGAAGCACAAACTGGCCAAGACCTATTGGGTACAGGTCGAAGGCGAGCCGAGCGCCGAGCAATTGCAGCGCCTGCGTGACGGCGTCGAATTGAATGACGGCATGACCTTGCCCGCCGAGGCGCGGCAGCTGGACGAGCCCGAGCTATGGCCGCGCAATCCGCCGGTGCGCTTTCGCAAAAGCGTGCCGACCAGTTGGCTGGAGTTGGTGATTCGCGAAGGGCGCAACCGGCAGGTGCGGCGCATGACCGCTGCGGTCGGTTTGCCAACCTTGCGCCTGGTGCGGGTCAGAATCGGTGACTGGACGATCGAAGGGCTCGATCAGGGCCAGTGGAAAGAAGTACCGGCGCGCTTATAAGGCGCCGGATTCGATCAGGCCGATCACCACGCTCTTGATGATGAACGCGGCCACGCCCAGGCCCAGGACGAAGAACAGGATGAACGAGCCAAAGCGCCCGGCCTTGGACTTCTTCGCCAGATCCCAGACGATGAAACCCATGAAAATGATCAGGATCGTGACCAGACCGGTCATCATCCACTCTTCAAAGACTGCAGGATCCATCGAACATCTCCAGCGCGGGCGAGGCTAAAAGGGCGCGAAGATTATACGCCTCGCTGGCTGCGTGCAGTATTGACCTGCGTCGGTGTGTCGCAGTCATTCGTCGCCCGACCCGCCCTTGTAGGAGCTGCCGAAGGCTGCGATCTTTTGATCTTAAAAAATCAAGATCAAAAGATCGCAGCCTTCGGCAGCTCCTACAGAGTGGGGCGTTTTAACTGCGCAGATGAGTCAACGGCAGTTCGGTGCTGTTGAGCACCTGGTTCAACACAAAACTCGAACGCACGCTGGTCACGCCTTCAATCCGGGTCAGATGCCCGAGCAGCAGTTTCTGGTAGTGATCCATGTCCGGCACCACGACCTTGAGTTGATAGTCGGCATCCATCCCGGTCACCAGGCTGCATTCGAGCACTTGGGGCAAGGTGCGAATGGCCGCTTCGAAGTTCTCGAAACGTTCCGGCGTATGACGGTCCATACCGATCAGCACGTAGGCCGTCAGGCTCAGGCCGAGCATTTTGCGGTCGAGCAGGGCGACCTGACGGGAAATGTAGCCGTCGTCTTCCAGTTGCTTGACCCGCCGCGAACACGGCGAAGGCGACAGACCGATGCGCTCGGCCAACTCCTGGTTGGAGATGCGGGCGTCGCGCTGCAATTCCGCCAAAATACTCAGGTCGTAACGATCGAGCTTGCTCATCAATCAGTCCTTTGTCGTAACTATTGCGGCAGATTATGTATCCGGGGTTAAAAATTGCGCAAGTGATGTTTAATTGAGCAATCTTCGCAATCCTCTGTCGGCGCTCACGGCCTATTCTTATCACCAGAATCACTGCTCGGACAAACAGTCCAGTGCGGCTCGCCCAATCAGGCCCGCCGCGGTCGCCACCCCCACCGGGGATGTGCCGGCCCCCGAGCTACACACTGTCCAGAAGACGGCGTGAGGTGAGCCGGCGCCACAAGCGTTGAGCCAGGACGAAGTTCTCCAAGGGGAGGCCGACGGGTCTCCCCTTTTTCTTGCGTGGAATTTGACCCTCCTGGCCTCAATAAATAAGTTGCGTGACTAATAACCTGTCGCAGAACCGGCCACTGCTTTCCCAGTCTTACGTACAGGCCCTAACCCGCAATGAGGATAAGCATGAAATCGCGCATCTGGCGTTTGGCCGGTGTTGGTTTGCTGTGTGTCAGTGTCACTGCGCAATCGCTGGCCGATGAGCAGCAAAACCGTGGCCATGATGGCGGGCAGCACGGTCAGGATGGGCATCAGGGTGGTCACCAGGGGGGTGGTCAGGGCCATGGTGGCAACAACCAGCCACGCCCGCAGAACGGCCCGCCACAGAACCCGCCGCGTGCGCAGAACAACGACAGCCGCCAGTACGAGCACAACGGCCAGAATCAACATCAGAACAATAGCCAGAGGCAGCCCCCTCCAGCGCCTGATTTCAACAGCCCGGTTCGCTCACCGCCGCCACCACCGCAGGCACCGGCCACTGACATGCCGATTCAGCCGCGCCCCGACACCGTGCGCCAGACCCAGCCGCCGCGGCGCGGTGACTATCAGGATCAACCGCATCGCAACGATTACAATCAGCGCTGGAAGGGCTATATCGGTGCGCCGACCAATGACAATCACTGGGACGGACGCCCGAGCGGACACGGTAACGGCTGGGGGCCAGGTCCCAGGTATCGCCCTGGCCAGGTGATCGACCGCTTCCCCGAACGTAACTTCCGCGTGCCTTACCGTGGCATGGATTACTACTATTCCGGTGGCTACTGGTATCGCCCGCTGGGTCCGCGTTATGAGGTGGTAGAGCCACCACGCGGGATTCGCGTCAGCTACCTTCCAGATTATGCCGAGCAGGTGTGGATCGGTGGGGCCCTGCTGTTCCTCGCGGCCGGTTCGTATTACGCCTATGAGGAGAGCACCCGGGATTATGTCGTGGTCGAGCCGCCGGTTGGCCAGCCGCAGTCGCCGCCACCGGCCGCCAGCAATGGATATGACGTGGAAGCGTACCCGGCCAACGGCCAGTCGCCGGAGCAGGTCAGTCGCGATGGTTACGAGTGTTATCAATACGCGGTGCAGCAGAGTGGTTTCGATCCACGCACTGCCACCTACCAGCCAGCCCCGTCGGTGGTGCAAGCCTACCGACAGGCCCAGGGCAGTTGCCTGAGCAGTCGTGGTTATCAGGTGAACTACTGAGCCCGAGCGGTTTTCACCACTTCCTGCGGGTCTGCGTGCACCAGCACTTCAGCTCGCGGGTAGGCGGTGTGAATGGCGGCGGCCGCCTGATCGCTGATGCCGTGGGCGACTGACAGCGTCAGTTCCCCCGGCAGCTCCAGATGCAACTGTACAAACCACTGGTTGCCGGAGATTCGCGTGCGCAGGTCATGGGCACCCAGAACGCCGGGCACGCTGCACGCCAATTCCAGCATGTGCTGGCTGACCTCCGGCGGCAGTTCTTCATCCATCAATACCGCAAAGCTCTCCCGGGCGATCTGCACTGCGCTCCACAGAATGTAGGCGGCGATTCCCAGACCGAACCAGGGGTCGACCTGATGCAGGCCAAACCCGGCCAACACCAGCGCGATCAGAATGCTGCCGTTGAGCAGCAGGTCCGAGCGGTAGTGCAGGGAGTCGGCGCGCACCGCGTTGGAGCCGGTGGCCTTGACCACCCGATGTTGAAACATCAACAACGCCAGGGTCAGTACGAGGGACAACACAATCACGCCGATACTGATCCACGGCGCGCCGACCGGTTCGGGGTGTTTGAGCCGATCATAGGCCTGCAACGCAATCAGTACCGCACTGCCGCCGATGAACAACGCCTGGGCCATGCCCGCCAATGATTCGGCCTTGCCGTGCCCGTAGCGATGATCATTGTCGGCTGGGCGCAGGGCGTAATGCACCGCCAGCAGGTTGAGCAATGACGTGACACCGTCGAGTGTCGAGTCGGTGAGCCCGGCGAGCATGCTCACCGAGCCGCTCAGCCACCAGGCGATGGCTTTGGCGACAATCAATGTGCACGCCACCGCCACCGAGGCACGGGTCGCCAGCCGCAGCAGGCGGGCGTGTTCGGAGCTGGAGGTCATAGTGGCCATCGTTCCTTGAAGAGTCCTTTCGCGTGTAGGGATTACGCGGCCGGTTGCAGGCCGAACATCGCCAGTTGCTGGGCGCTGCCTTTGCTCTGGATCAGGCGTGGATCGTCCAGCGGGAAGCTGCGGCCCAGCTCGTTTTCCAGAATAGTCTGCAACTTGCGGTTATCGACCTGGCCGTCGGGGCCGATGGCGTCCTTGAGTTTTTGCGGATCGACCTGGGCGGTCTTGCCCGGTTCGAAATAAATCGCGCCGGTGGCGAAGTCCACGGCAAACGCGATCAGGCCGGGGATGATGTAGAACAGCAGGCCCACGGCATCGAGCGCGGCGATGGCCGGGTCGATCTTGCCTTCGATCTGGCCACGGCGGTCGGGGTAGAAAATCGACCCGCAGGCGGTCACTTGAGTCAGCAAGGTTGCGACCAGAACGCCGCCAATCAGGCGAAAGGGAGCACGCATATGAAATCTCCTGGGTAATCTCGAAACGAAACGTCGTCGGTATGAATTAAGACCCTGACGAACGCCTTGCAGTTCGCCGTTATACTCGGCCCTCTGTTTGGGAGCCAGCATGATTTCTTTGCCAATCGATGAAGTTTTACCCGCCCTGCGTGAAGCCCTCGCTGCACGCCACGAAGCCGTGCTCGAAGCACCGCCCGGCGCCGGTAAAACCACCCGCGTACCTTTGGCCCTGCTCAACGAGCCGTGGCTCGCCGGGCAGACCATCCTTATGCTCGAACCCCGCCGCTTGGCCGCACGCGCAGCGGCGGAGCGGCTGGCCAGTGAGCTGGGGGAAAAGGTCGGTGAAACCGTGGGCTATCGCATTCGCCTCGACAGCAAGGTCGGCCCCAATACCCGAATCGAAGTGGTCACCGAAGGCATCCTCACCCGGCGCCTGCAGGATGACCCGGCGCTCGAAGGTGTTGGCCTGCTGATCTTCGACGAATTCCACGAGCGTAGCCTCGATGCTGACCTGGCCTTGGCCCTGAGCCTCAATGGTCGCGAACTGTTCCGTGACGACCAGCCGCTGAAAATCCTCTTGATGTCCGCCACGCTTGAAGGCGAACGTTTGGCTGGGTTACTCGACGACGCACCGATCCTGCGCAGCGAAGGGCGCATGTACCCGGTGACGATGCGCTGGGGTCGGCCGTTCCAGGCCGGTGAATTCATCGAGCCGCGCCTGGTGCAGACCATCCTTGAAGCCTTGAACGACGAGACCGGCAGCGTGCTGGTGTTTCTGCCGGGGCAAGCGGAAATCCGCCGCGTGCATCAGCAATTGGCCGATGCCTTGGGTGACAACCCACAGGTTCTGTTGTGTCCGTTGCACGGTGAACTGGACCTGACAGCACAACGGGCGGCGATCGATCCGGCGCCGCCGGGCAAGCGCAAAGTGGTGCTGGCCACCAACATCGCCGAAACCAGTTTGACCATCGACGGCGTGCGCGTGGTGATCGATGCCGGGCTGGCGCGGGTGCCGCGTTTCGACCCGGGCAGCGGCATGACCCGTCTCGACACCCAGCGCATTTCCAAGGCCAGTGCGACCCAGCGTGCGGGCCGGGCCGGGCGTCTGGAACCCGGTGTTTGTTATCGCCTGTGGTCCCAGGACCAGCACGAGCAACTGGCGGCTTATGGCAGCGCGGAAATCCTCTCGGCGGACCTTGCCGGGCTGGCCCTGCAATTGGCGCGCTGGGGAGTTACGCCCGGGCAACTGGTGTGGCTTGACGTGCCACCGGCCGCCGCTTATGCACAGGCTCAGGATTTGCTCGAACGCCTGGGTGCACTGGACGGTGAAGCACTGACCCGTCACGGCCAGGCCATGGCCGAACTGCCGGTCCATCCGCGTATCGCGCATTTGCTGTTGCGCGGCCAGGCGCTGGGGCTGGCGGAAATGGCTTGCGACGTCGCCGCACTGCTCGGTGAACGCGATATCCTGCGCGGCGCCGGGGCGGACTTGCACAGCCGACTGGTATTGCTGTCTGGCGAAGAACGCGCCGCACGTGGCGCACAGGGTGGCGTGCAACGCGCACGGCAACTGGCGCGGCAATACCGTGGTTACTTGCGCGGCAAAGCCTCGGAGCCGGTCAGCGATCCTGATCATCCGCGCTGGCTCGGTGCGTTGCTGGCGCTGGCCTATCCCGACCGCGTCGCCCAGCAACGGCGCGCCGGTGGCGCGGAGTATCGCTTGGCTAACGGACGTGCCGCGCTGTTCGCCGAGGCCGATAGCCTGATGAAGCAGCCGTGGCTGGTGATCGCGGATCTGGGCAGTCGTCAGGGGCAACGCGAAGAGCGGATTTATCTGGCGACGGATTTCGATCCGGCGCTGTTCGACTCAGTGCTGGCCGAACAGGTGCGTTGCGTCGATCAACTGGATTGGGATGAGCGCGAAGGCGTGCTGCGGGCCGAGCGTCAGCGCAAGGTTGGCGAATTGATCCTCAGCCGTGAACCGCTCACCGGCCTCGACGAAAGCGCCCGCAGCCAGGCGCTGGTGAATCTGGTACGGCGCAAAGGCCTGGAGCTGTTGCCATGGACGCCGGAGCTGCGTCAGTGGCAGGCACGAGTGGCGTTGTTGCGGCAACTGGACCTCGCCGGCAAAGGCGAGAGCGAATGGCCGGATGTCAGCGATGCGGCGTTGCTCAAAGGCCTGGAACACTGGCTGATGCCGTATCTGGGCAAAGTGTCGCGTCTCAGTCACTTCGCCAATCTGGACCTGTCGAGCATCGTCCACAACCTGCTGCCGTGGCCGCTGCCGCAGCGGCTGGACGAGTTGGCGCCGCATCATTTGAGCGTGCCGTCGGGCTCGTCGATTCGCCTGGACTACAGCGAACAGCCGCCGATTCTGGCGGTGCGACTGCAGGAGTTGTTCGGCCTGGCCGAAACCCCGCGCATCGCCGGAGGGCGGCAAGTGGTCAAGCTGCACCTGCTGTCCCCGGCGCGGCGGCCGGTGCAGGTGACGCAGGACCTGGCGAACTTCTGGCGCAGCACCTACGCCGAAGTGAAGAAGGATTTGAAGGGGCGTTATCCGAAGCATTACTGGCCGGATGATCCGCTGGTGGCCGAAGCGACTGCGCGGATCAAACCGAGGCGGTAATCGCATCGCGATTACGTAGGAGCTGCCGCAGGCTGCGATCTCTTGATCTTGATTTTGATTTTTTCAAGAGCAAAAAATCGCAGCCTGCGGCAGCTCCTACAGAGGGCGGTGTGATTGTTCGGATTTCGCAGTGAGTTGTTCGCGGCAATAGTCGGCGAACAGTTGCGCCGGTTTGGTCAGTTGCCCGCGCTTGAGCCAGGCCGCCACCAGCCCGGAGCCGGTGACGTCTTCGGCGATGTCCACGCACACCACTTTCTGCCCGTCGTAGGTGCACTCCGAATGTGGTTTGGTCACCAGGATCGAGAAACCAAAGCCTTGTCCGACCATGCCGCGCACCATCTCGATCGATGGCGAGCTGAAGGCAATGCGTGGGGTCAGGTCCAGCTCTTCGAACAGGCTGACGAAATAGGTCCGGCTCGGCTGCACGTCCAAAAGAATCATCGGCTCCAGGCACAGGTCCCGCAGTGAGACTTGTGCCTGCTGGGCAAAACGGTGATCGGCCGGCAGCAGCGCGTAAGGCCGTTGCGCCGGCATCAAGGGTTCGGTTGCGATGGTGCCGTCGAGATCATGCTCATAGAGGATTGCCAGATCGAAGGCGCCGGAGGTCAGGCCCTGTACCAGTTCTTGCTGCTCGCCGTCGCGGATGCGGATTTCCACCCCCGGGTACAACGCCGAGAACCCGGCGATCAATTGCGGCAGGTACAGCGGTGCGACGGTTTCGAAGCAGCCGATATCGATCTGCCCGGACACCACATCGTTGTCGGCCAGGGCGTTCTGTTCGAACTCCTTGGCCATGCGCAGCAGTTCCTGGGCCTTGCGGTAGAAGCGTGCACCGCTGGGCGTCAATGACACCCCCTGGGCGTGATGGCGAATCAGCAGTTGCACACCGAAGCTGTCTTCCAGCCCTTTGATGGCCGTGGAGATCGACGGCTGGGCGATGTACAGCTTGCGCGAGGCCTCGGCGACGCTGCCGCACTCGACGGTGGTGATGAAGTATTTCAGTTGACGCAGATTGTAGGCAGCCACAGCAAACCTCGGGGGAGAACGAATCAGGCATCCAGGCAATTTGCGCGCCACCCCTATCCGCTCGGGTAGCGATTTGTTGTGGTTGAACAATAACCACATGCTGCGCCAGAAGGGAGATTGGCTACGTAGTTTTTTCTTGGCCTGCGAACACATTTTTACTGGTTTTCCACCGCTCGGGCCTGAGCGACTATCCAATACACAAGAATGTCCTCTGGAGCATCCGAACGTGTTCGAGCTTGAGTATTGGCAACGCAAAGCCGCTTCCCTGCGGTTTCCCGATCAGGCCGTGATCGATGGCCAGCGCCGAGCGGCGCAATCGGGGCAGACTTTCGCCGCGATCAACCCCGCCACCGGGCAATGCCTGGCCAATGTCGCGGCCTGTGGCGAGGACGATGTGAACGCGGCGGTACGCAATGCGCGGCAAGTGTTTGAAGCCGGCACCTGGTCGGCACGTTCGCCGACCGAACGTAAACAAGTGCTGCTGCGTCTGGCCGACCTGATCATCGAAAACCGTGAAGAACTGGCGCTGCTCGATTCGCTGAACATGGGCAAGCCCGTCACGGATGCCTACAACATTGATGTGCCGGGTGCCGCCGGGGTGTTCCGCTGGTACGCCGAGAGCCTCGACAAACTCTACGATCAGGTCGCACCGAGTGCGCAGAACGTGCTGGCGACCATCACCCGCGAAGCCCTCGGCGTGGTCGCTGCCGTGGTGCCGTGGAATTTTCCGTTGGACATGGCCGCATGGAAACTCGCCCCGGCCCTGGCCGCGGGTAACTCGGTGATTCTCAAGCCGGCCGAGCAGTCGCCGTTTTCGGCCTTGCGTCTGGCGGAGCTGGCGCTTGAGGCTGGTGTGCCTGCGGGTGTGTTGAACGTACTGCCGGGCCTGGGCGAGCAAACCGGCAAGGCCCTCGGCCTGCACCCGGACGTCGATTGCCTGGTGTTCACCGGCTCCACTGAGGTCGGCAAATATTTCATGCAGTACTCAGCCCAGTCGAACCTGAAACAGGTGTGGCTGGAGTGCGGCGGCAAGAGCGCGAACCTGGTGTTCGCCGATTGTCAGGACCTGGATCTGGCTGCCGAAAAAGCCGCGTTCGGCATCTTTTTCAATCAGGGTGAAGTCTGCTCGGCCAACTCGCGATTGCTGGTACAGCGCTCGATTCATGACGCGTTCGTCGAACGCCTCAAGGCCCAGGCTGAACGCTGGTTGCCGGGCGATCCGCTGGACCCGTCGAGCGCCGCCGGTGCCATTGTCGACAGCCGTCAGACCGCGCACATCATGAAGTTCATCCAACAGGCCGAGCAGCAAGGTGCGACCAAGGTTTGTGGTGGTCGGCAGTCGATCTTCAATGGCTCCGACAACTTCATCCAGCCGACGATCTTTACCGGAGTGACGCCGGACATGCCGCTGTTTCGTGACGAAGTATTCGGCCCGGTTCTGGCCGTCATCGCGTTCGACGACGAGGCCCATGCGTTGCAACTGGCCAACGACAGCGTCTACGGCCTGGCGGCTTCGCTGTGGACCGACGACCTCAACCGCGCCCACCGCGTGGCGCGACAATTGCGAGCGGGCACGGTGTCGGTCAACAGCGTCGATGCACTGGACGTGACCGTACCTTTTGGCGGCGGCAAGCAGTCCGGTTTCGGCCGCGACCTGTCCCTGCATTCATTCGATAAATACACCCAGTTGAAGACCACCTGGTTTCAATTGCGCTGATAACAAAACGGAGAACAGGCGATGACCACACCACGTGAAACCCGCGACTACCAGGCCGCTGACGCTGCGCACCACATCCATGCGTTCGTCGATCAGAAAGCCCTCAATGACGAGGGACCACGGGTGATGGTCCGTGGCGAGCGCCTGCACCTGTGGGACAACGATGGCCGCCGTTACCTCGACGGCATGTCCGGGCTGTGGTGCACCAACCTCGGTTACGGGCGCAAGGACCTGGCGGCCGCGGCGAGCCAGCAACTGGAGCAGCTGCCGTACTACAACATGTTTTTCCACACCACCCACCCGCAGGTGATCGAGCTGTCCGAGCTGCTGTTCAGCCTGCTGCCGGGTCACTACAGCCACGCGATCTACACCAACTCCGGCTCCGAGGCCAACGAGGTATTGATCCGCACGGTGCGGCGTTACTGGCAGGTGCTCGGCAAACCCGAGAAGAAGATCATGATCGGCCGCTGGAATGGCTACCACGGTTCGACCCTGGCTGCGACGGCGCTGGGCGGCATGAAGTTCATGCACGAAATGGGCGGCATGATTCCGGACATCGAGCACATCGACGAACCGTACTTCTTCGCTCACGAAGGCAACCTGACGCCAGCCGAATTCGGTCTGCGTGCGGCCCGGCAACTGGAAGCGAAGATTCTCGAACTGGGTGCGGACAAGGTCGCAGGCTTCATCGCCGAACCCTTCCAGGGTGCCGGCGGGATGATCTTTCCGCCGGAAAGTTACTGGCCGGAAATCCAGCGCATCTGCCGCAAGTACGATGTGCTGCTGTGTGCCGATGAAGTGATCGGCGGCTTCGGTCGTACCGGCGAATGGTTCGCCCACGAGTACTTCGGTTTCGAGCCGGACACCCTGTCCATCGCCAAGGGCCTGACCTCGGGTTACATCCCCATGGGCGGCTTGATCCTGTCGAAGAAAATAGCCTCGGTGCTGGTGGAGCAGGGCGGTGTGTTTGCCCACGGCCTGACCTATTCCGGGCACCCGGTGGCGGCGGCGGTGGCGATTGCCAACCTCAAGGCCCTGCGCGATGAAGGCGTCGTGACGCGGGTCAAGGACGACATCGGCCCGTACCTGCAACAGTGTTTGCGCGAAGTGTTCGGCAAGCACCCGTTGGTGGGCGATATCCAGGGTACCGGCATGGTCGCGGCGCTGCAGCTGGCCGAAGACAAAAACAGCCGCAAGCGTTTTGCCAACGAGAACGACATTGCGTGGCGCTGCCGTACGATTGGTTTTGAAGAGGGGGTGATCATTCGCTCCACACTGGGGCGGATGATCATGGCGCCAGCGTTGATTGCCAGTCGTGAGGAGATTGACGAACTGATCGCCAAGACTTTGAAAGCGGTGGATCGAACGGCGCAGGAATACGGCCGGCTCTGACTTTGTAGTGCTCTAGCGGGCCTCTTCGCGGGCAAGCCCGCTCCCACAGGATTTGTGTCGGCCGCACGTTTTGGGCACGACACATAACCTGTGGGAGCGGGCTTGCCCGCGAATGCTATGGCCGATTCAACACATTTTTCATGTCTTGCACTGAGCTTGTGCATCCTCGCCATTGCCGCCTTTTGGCGGTGCGCGCTAACGAGTTTTTTCATCGTTCGCATCCACATATTTCCTCATTTTCCTAATCCCGCCCTTGAGCCAACATCGATCTCGCCAGCCCGCCGAATGCTGCCCGCCGAAGGGTCCCTCAGAGACCACAGGTTGCAGCCGATTCAGGGCTCGCCGTACTGCCCATGACAAAACTAAATCAACAGCTTTGGGAGTGCTCCATGATCAAGTCCTTGCTTACGCGCGTTGTCCATCCACTGGCGGTCACCGCCATCGCCGCGACGGTCGCCACCAGCGCCCAGGCCGGCACCCTGTCCATCGGCCATACCACCTGGGTCGGCTACGGCACCCTGTACCTGGCCCAGGACCTGGGCTACTTCAAGGAAAACGGTTTGACCGTCGAATTGCCGGTGGTCGAAGAAGCGGCGATGTACATGGCCGCACAAGCGTCCGGCGAGTTGTCCGGCTCGGCGTCGACCATCGACGAGGTGCTCAAGTACCGTCCGCAATTCTGCTTCAAGGCCGTGGCCGCGCTGGACGACAGCCATGGTGGCGACGGCGTGCTGGTAGGCAAGGACGTCAAGAGCCTGCAGGAGCTCAAAGGCAAGGCCGTGGCGGTCAACGAAGGGTCGACCTCGCAGTTCTGGTTGTCGTATCTGCTGAAAAAGAACGGCATGAAAATGAGCGACATCACCGTGCAGAACATGACGGCCGACGATGCCGCCACCGCGTTCATCGCCGGTCGCGTACCCGCCGCCGTGACCTGGGAGCCGCACCTGTCGATGGTGCGCGACAAGCAGCAGGGCAAGGTGCTGATCGACAGCAGCAGTACACCGGGGGTGATCGTCGACGTGGTGGCGCTGAACTGCACCGTCATCGAGAAACAGCCGGAGGACGTCAAGGCGCTGGTGGCCGGTTTGTACAAAGCCGTGCAGTACACCAAGGATCATCCGCAGGAAGCCTACAAGATCATGGCCAAGGGTGTCGGCGGGTATCTGGCCGATCCGAAGGAGCTCGAAGCGGCCGCCCAGGGCGTGCGTTTCTACGATCAGGCCATGAGCGAAAAGCTGCTGGGTTCGCCGGGCAATCCGGGTGACAGTGCACCGCTGATCAAACTGGCCAACGAGACCGCCAGCGAGCTGCAAGGCAAGCCCTACAACGTCAGCAATGACGACCTGATCGACAACCGTTTCGTCACCCCGCTCTAGGAGGCTGCATGTTCAAGCGCAATTCGTGGCTGAGCCGCTGCATCACGCCCAAGACCGGTTTGCCGGTCTCGGTGATCTGGAGCGCGAGCGGCCTGGCCTGGGTGCTGTTGGTCGGCCTGTGGGCCGGGTTGTCCTACGGCGGTGTGGTGCCGGGCATGTTCCTGCCGACGCCGGGCGCGGTGGTCGAGGCCGCCGTGCGCCTGGGGCGCGACGGCACTCTCGGCCAGCACGTGTGGGCCAGCGTCGAAGTGGTGATGGTCGGCTTCATCGTGTCGTCCCTGGTGGCGGTGCCGCTGGGGCTGTTGATGGGCAGCTTCCGCATCGTCCAGGCGTTCCTGGAGCCGATGGTCAATTTCATTCGCTACCTGCCGGTGACTTCGTTCGTACCGCTGTTCATCCTGTGGATCGGCATCGGTCTGGAGCAGCGGGTCTCGGTGATCATTTTCGGTGTGTTCTTCCAGCAATTGGTGATGATCGCGGACGTGTCCAAAGGCATCTCCAAGGACCTGATCAACGCCTCCTACACCCTCGGCTCGAACCGTCGTGACGCGGTGCTGCATGTGATCGCCCCGGCTTCGCTGCCAGGCGTGCTCGACACCCTGCGGGTGACCATGGGCTGGGCCTGGACTTACCTGGTGGTGGCCGAACTGGTCGCCGCCTCCAGTGGCCTGGGCTACCTGAGCCTCAAGGCCATGCGCGGCTTCCAGGTGGATGTGATTTTCCTCGCTATCGCGATCATCGGCCTGCTGGGCCTGGTCACCGATCAACTGTTCCGTTTCCTACGTCTGAGGATTACCGCATGGGCTCAGTAACCGCCGCCACTCATCGTTTTGTCGCCCCTCAGGCTGCCCCGGTGAACGCGCCTCGGCTGCAGGTGGACAAGGTCAGCCTGCGTTACAAGAAGCCGGATGGCGGGACCTTTACCGCGTTGGAAGAAGTGTCGTTCGAGGTGCCGGACCAGCAATTTGCCGTACTGGTGGGGCCGTCGGGTTGCGGCAAATCGAGCCTGCTGTACCTCACCGCCGGCCTGGCGGAACCGACGTCGGGGGAGATCTACGTCGGCGGCCAGCAGGTGGAAGGCCCTGGCGCGGATCGCGGCATGGTGTTCCAGAGCTACACGCTGTTCCCATGGCTGACCGTGCGGCAGAACGTCGAGTTCGGCCTCAAGCGGCGCGGCATGCCGGCGGCGCAGCGCAAGGATATTGTCGACTACTACGTCAATGAAGTGGGCCTGAGCGGCTTTGCCGACAACTACGCCAAGCAGTTGTCCGGCGGGATGATGCAGCGCGTCGCCATTGCCCGCGCCTTGGCCAACGACCCGCAGATCCTGCTGATGGACGAACCCTTCGGCGCCCTCGACAGCCAGACGCGTCTGCAAATGCAGCAGTTGTTGCTGCGGGTGTGGGGCAACAGCAAGAAGACCGTGTTGTTCGTGACCCACGACATCGACGAGGCGATTCTGCTCGGCGACCGGGTCTACGTCATGGGGGCCAGGCCGGGGCGGATCAAGCAGATCCTCGATGTGCCGATCGAACGTCCGCGCAACCTGGACATGGTCATGGAGCGCTCCTTCATCGAGATGAAGCGCGAGATCTTCGGGCTGCTGCATGATGATCTGGAGGAGGTGCATTAAGCCTGATTCGAGCCGATGCACCATCCCTGTGGGAGCGAGCTTGCTCGCGATAGCGATTTGTCATTCAACAATGATGTCGACTGACACGACGTCATCGCGAGCAAGCTCGCTCCCACAGGTCTTGTGTTGATTCGGGGTCAGGGCGTAGCGGGCAACAGGAACCGCGCAATCACCGGCAAGTGATCGGAGATACGCAACGTATCGTCCTGCCGCACCATGGCCTCCACCCGTTTGATCCGCGGACTGTAGAACAGGTAGTCGACGGTCCGGTCCGGGCCGTTCAGCCCAGGGTCGTTCGGATAGTGGGTCAGCCAGCGGTCGCGGTCGATCCCGCTGGCTTCGTTGTTGGTCGGGATCATCGGGTACTTGTCCCACAGCAGGTGCAACGGGCTGTCGGCGGAGTAGGGTGCGCGTTGCGCATCGGACAGGCGTCGATACTGACCCAGGGGCAACAGGTTGAAATCCCCACCGATCAACCACGGCGTGCCACGGCCTTCGAGCTTATCGAGGGTCCTGGCCACGGCGTTCACCTGGTTTTGCAAGGTGTTGTCGGCTTGGGTCGCACGCTCCAGATGGGTATTGAGCACCGCCATCTGCCCACCGTCACTCAACGGCAAGTAACTCACCAGCAAGGCGTTTCTGGGTTTGAACTGGCGGCTGAGCAGATTGCCCGAGACAACGGGCAGTTGCAGGCGCTGGGCATGTTCGATCCGGTAACGGCTCAGGGTTGCCAGTTGCCGGCCGACGCTGCCGAAGATATGCGGGTCCGGGATGAAATCGGCCTTCCAGTCGAAAGCGCTGACGTTGCAGGGGTACAAATCGGCGAGCCGTTCCTGCAGCAGTTTGAACTGGTGCTGGTAATCGCTCGCCTTGGCGCCGTCGTCCAGTTCCTGCAACAGCACGATGTCCGGTTGCTCGTCGCGAATCACCCGCGCCACTTCGTCGAGGCTGAAGGCCATGTCTTCCGCTGTGGGGCGTTCGTCGGTACCGGCGGCCAGGTCATTCCAGAACACGTAACGCTTGCCGGCCAGGAACTGGACGTTCCAGGTCATCACTTTCAGTGCCTGCCCGGGAACCAGGGTGGGTGCCTGGGGACTGCAACTGACGGGCAACTCCTCTTTGGCGTCGGGGCGCCAGGTCAGGCTGTAGGTCGTCACGGCGATCAGGCCGATCACGATCAGCAGGCCCAGCAGGGTGTGGCGCAGTAGACGGGTCATGGCTCGGCTTATTGGCGTTGCAAAATTGTTCCCGAGCATACCCGAGAGCGATGGGCGCACCCAAGGTCAGAGCGAGTTGTCATTGCTCTCAGGCAACGGGTTGATCAGCATGAACAAACGGAACAGCACCACGCTGGTAAACAGCTGCAGGAAACTGTGGGCGCTGTCGATCAGCAACGAGATCACCGGGTTCTGCGGTTCAGGGTACACCGCCAGTGTCGCCCCCTTGAGCAGCCACAGCGGGCCCATCACACACAGAATGCACAGCAGGATGCGCAGGAAGTGACCTTGGGTCATGCGCAGGCTTTCCTTCATGGCCGCCAGCGGCGCCATGCCGCGCAACACCAGCAGATATTCGCCAAACGCCAGGGTCACCATCAGATAGATGCCCGGCAGGAAATACAGCGACAGGCCCAGCAGAATCAGTACGGTATTGAGCGCCGTCAGCAGGGCGAAGCGTGGCCACAGGCTCGCGGCCATCGCCAGCAGGTCGCGGTTGCGCGGCGATTCGCCCCGGCTGCGGGCGTCGAGAAACAGAATCAGCGCGGCGGTGTACAGCGGGTACACCAGCAAGCCGACAATCACGCTGATGCCGGGGAAACTGTCCGGCTCCGTGGAGTGGTCGACCACTTGTTGCAGCAGCGCCTCAAAAATGACCAGCGGCAGGCACAGCTGCACGATCTGGCCCAGATTGCGCTTGAAGAAATACAGGGAGTCACGCAGCACATCTAACGGATTCATCGGTTGGTATCGCAGATTGAAAGCAGTGGTCCACTTTAACCGATCAAGTGCCGGGAGACGCAAACGTAAACGTTCAGTAAAGGTCATTGAAACAGTTTGTTTCAGCCTCCATTAAGGTCGGGCACCTTATCCTCGTTGGATAAAGGCAACGATTTTCCCGGCAATCTACGAGGTCGCCATGAACAGCGAAGAACAAACCCTGATCGATGGACTGTTTTCCCGGCTGCAGCAGGCCGAAACGGACTCAGCCCCGCGCGACGCCCAGGCCGAGGCGCGGATCAAGGAACACCTGACGCGCCAGCCTGCGGCAGGATATTTCATGACCCAGGCGATTCTGGTGCAAGAGGCAGCGATCAAGAGCCTCGATGAGCAGAACCAGCAACTGACCCGGCAAGTCCAGCAATTGCAGGCCGAACTGCAACAGGCCAAGGCCCTGGCGACCCCGGCTCCAGCGTCGAGCGGCGGTGGCTTTTTGTCGAGTATCTTTGGCGGCGCTTCCCGTGATCCACAACCGGCACCGACCCAGAGCTCGGCGCCATCGAGCGGTGGCTGGCGTGAACCGGGGCGCTCGTCGTTCGGTTCGCAAGCGCCACAGCAGAACTTCGGTGCCCCGCCACAGAATTTTTCACAACAGGGCTATGCCCCGCAGCAGCAAGCACCGGCAGCGGCCGGCAGCAGTTTCCTCGGTGGTGCGCTGAAAACTGCCGCTGGCGTGGCGGGTGGCGTGATGCTGGCCCAAGGCATCAGCAGCCTGTTCCATCACAATCAGCAACCGGAAGTCGTCGAAGTCATCAAGGAAGAGCCGGCCCAGGTCAATGACCAGGGCAACAATGGCTGGGGCGATGACCAGCGCATGGCCGGCAATGATTCCTGGAGCAATGATCAGGGCGGCTTCAGCGACGCTGACTACAGCGATGACTCGTTGTTCGGCGGCGACGACGATTCCTTCGTCTGACACCCAGTGGCGAGGGGGCAAGCTCCCTCGCCACATAGCCGATTATTCGCGGAACCATCCTCTGGGCTGGCATACTGGGCGACCTTTCGGGCCTGGTGCCTGATTCAGCCTTGAGGAAAGCCGGTGAAAAAAATCGCAGTGTTCGCCGATGTCCAGAACCTCTACTACACCGTGCGTCAGGCTTATGGTTGCCACTTCAACTATGCCGCGCTGTGGGCTGATATCAGCCAGCAGGGCGAGATTGTCGAAGCCTATGCCTACGCCATCGACCGTGGCGACAGCAAACAGCAGCAGTTCCAGCAGATCCTGCGTAACCTCGGTTTCACCGTGAAACTCAAGCCGTTCATCCAGCGCAGCGATGGTTCGGCCAAGGGTGACTGGGACGTGGGCATCACCCTCGACATCATGGATGCCGCCGACCATGTCGACGAGATCGTGCTGGCCTCTGGCGATGGCGATTTCGACATGCTGCTCGAACGCATCATCAGCAAGCATGGCGTGCAAGCCGTGGCCTACGGCGTGCCGGGCCTGACAGCCAACTCGCTGATCCGCGCCGCCAGCCGCTACGTGCCGATCGAAGGCGCGTTGTTGCTCAAGAATTGATTTTTACGGAGTTGAACCAGGTTTGGAACGCATCGCAGTCATCGACTTTGAAACCACCGGGATCTCCCCGAGCAGCAGCTGCCGGGCCACGGAAATTGCCGTGGTGATCCTTGAACAGGGGCGCATTGTCGAGCGTTACCAAAGCCTGATGAACGCCGGCGTGCGCGTCCCGGCTTTCATCGAGCAGCTCACCGGTATCAGCAACGCCATGCTGCGCACCGCACCGTCGGCGGAGCAGGTGATGAACGAAGTGAATGAGTTCGTCGGCACCACACCCTTGCTCGCGCATAACGCGGCGTTCGACCAGAAATTCTGGGACTTCGAACTCGGGCGAATCAAGCGCACCCGCTTGCAGAACTTCGCCTGTTCGCTGCTGTTGGCCCGCCGCCTGATGCCCGCCGCGCCGAACCACAAACTCGGCACCCTCACCACGTTTGCCAACCTGCCGCACACCGGCAAGGCCCACCGGGCCATGGCCGATGCCGAGATGGCGGCCAACCTGACGACGCACCTGGAGGAAGAGTTGCTCCAGAAGCATGGCCTGCGCGAGCTGTCCCATGACTTGCTGTGCAAGTTGCAGAAGGTCCCGGCGGCGAAGGTGGGTGAGCATCTCAAGCGCTATCGCTGATCCCGAATTCACCACAAATCCCCTGTAGGAGCTGTCGAGTGCAACGAGGCTGCGATCTTTTGACTTTGATTTTTTAAGATCAAGATCAAAAGATCGCAGCCTCGTTGCACTCGACAGCTCCTACAGGGGGCGTTATTTGCCGTTGCCTTCGATATGCCCCAACGGCACCCGCTTCTCTATCGCACTGGACAACACGATCGACGTCTTGCTAAACCCGAACGTGGCGATCCGGTTGATCAGTTCTTCCAGCTCCGGCATCGAGCCCACCGCGGCTTGCATGATCACGCACGGATCGCCGGTCACCCGATGGCATTCGGTCAATTGCGGGATTTTGATCAGGTCGTCGTAGGCCTTCTGGTTGCCGTGCTGGTTCAGGCGCAGTTCGATCACGCACTGGATCGGCAGGCCGAGCTTGGCCATGTCGACCTTCGCCTGATAGCCGGTGATCACGCCATTGGCTTCAAGCTTGGCCACGCGCTCGGCCACCGCCGGGGCGGACAGGTTGACCTTGCGCGCCAGGTCGGCGTACGACGCGCGACCATTTTCCAGCAGGGCGCTGAGCAGCATGCGGTCGTATTTGTCCATGGTGCGACTCCTGAAAGTGGTCGACTTTCGAAAACACGGTTTATAGCGCTGAACTCCGTGTTTTGAAAAGTGTACTGGCGCTTTAAACAGGTTTTGTAACTTATTTTCCGTCACCAGCCTTTCTAGAATAGCCGTTCACTTGTCCTTGCCTGTGAGCTGCCCCCATGTCCGGCCTTCGTCGCTTTCCCTTACCTTTGATCGCTGCCTTTTTCGCCTTGTACGTGATTTGGGGCTCGACTTATCTGGTGATTCGTATCGGTGTGGAATATTGGCCACCGCTGCTGCTCGCCGGCATCCGTTTCGTCATTGCCGGGACCTTGATGTACGCCTTCCTGCGCTGGCGCGGGGCGCCGGCACCGACCTGGGCACAGTGGAAAGCCGCCGGGGTCATCGGGATTTTGCTGCTGGCGTGTGGCAACGGTGCGGTCAGTGTGGCCGAGCACACGGGCGTGGCCTCCGGGGTGGCGGCTTTGGCGGTGGCGACGGTACCGCTGTTTACCTTGCTGTGCGGATATTTCTGGGGCGCACGTAATACCCGTCTTGAATGGGCCGGGATTGTGCTCGGGCTGATCGGCATTGCCATGCTCAACCTGGGCTCCAATCTGCAATCGAGCCCGTTGGGCGCGGCGTTGCTGGTTTTTGCAGCGGCGACCTGGGCGTTCGGCTCGGTATGGAGCAAACACTTGCCATTGCCACAAGGGGCAATGGCCAGTGCCGTGGAAATGCTGGTGGGTGGCGTCGTGCTGCTGATCGGCAGCGCGGTGAGCGGTGAGCATCTGGAACAGGTGCCGCCCGTCGAAGGTTGGGCAGCCCTGGCGTACTTGACCGTGTTCGGCTCGATCATCGCCTTCAACGCCTACATGTACCTGTTGAAACACGTGCGCCCGGCGGCAGCTACCAGTTATGCCTACGTCAATCCGGCGGTGGCGGTATTGCTGGGGATCGTATTCGTCGGCGAGACCATCGGCATCGAAGAAGCCCTGGCGATGGCTGTGATCATCAGCGCCGTGGTACTGATCGGATTGCCGCAGTGGCGTCGGGCGCCGGTTAAGCCTGGGGTGACGGTTGTGCCGACAGAATCCCGTGTGAATTAGGGTAAACTGCGCGGCATTGCATCTTGTTTTGCACACTTGTTTTGAACAACCCGCGCTGAATTTTCCTACGGTATTCCCATGACTTTCGCCACCCTTGGCCTGATCGAACCCTTGCTGCGCTCCCTCGAGACGCTCGGCTACCAGACACCGACGCCGGTTCAGGCGCAAGCCATTCCGGCGGTGCTGGCCGGTCGCGACCTGATGGCCGCCGCCCAGACCGGCACCGGCAAGACCGCCGGTTTCGCCCTGCCGCTCTTGCAACTGCTGGCCATGGAAGGGCCGAAAGTCACCGCCAACTCGGTCCGCGCGCTGATCCTGGTACCGACCCGCGAACTGGCCGAGCAGGTTCACGAAGCCGTGCGCCAGTACGCCGAAAACCTGCCGTTGCGCACTTACGCGGTGTACGGCGGCGTCAGCATCAATCCGCAAATGATGAAGCTGCGCAGCGGTGTCGACCTGCTGGTGGCGACCCCGGGCCGTCTGCTCGACCTGTTCCGCCAGAACGCTTTGAAGTTCAACCAGTTGCAAACCCTGGTGCTGGACGAAGCCGACCGCATGCTCGACCTGGGCTTTTCCGAGGAGCTGGCGAACATTTACCGCGCGCTGCCGAAGAAGCGTCAGACGCTGCTGTTCTCCGCGACCTTCTCCGATGACATCCGCCTGCTGGCCGGGCAGATGCTCAATGACCCGCTGAGCATCGAAGTCAGCCCGCGCAACGTGGCGGCCAATACGGTCAAGCAATGGATCGTGACGGTGGACAAGAAGCGCAAGCCGGAACTGTTCGTGCACCTGATGCGCAAGGGCAAGTGGAAGCAGGTACTGGTGTTCGCCAAGACCCGCAACGGCGTGGACGCGCTGGTGGAAAAACTCCAGGGCCTGGGCATCAACGCCGACGGCATCCACGGCGACAAACCCCAGGCGACCCGCCAACGCGCGCTCGACCGCTTCAAGGCGAGTGAAGTGCAGATCCTCGTCGCCACCGACGTGGCCGCCCGTGGCCTGGACATCGAAGACTTGCCGCTGGTGGTCAACTTCGACTTGCCGATCGTCGCCGAGGACTACATCCACCGCATCGGTCGTACCGGCCGCGCAGGCTCGACCGGCGAGGCGATTTCCCTGGTATGCGCCGATGAAGTGAATCTGCTGTCGGCGATCGAGATGCTGACCCGCCAGACGCTGAAGCGTCAGAATGAGCCGGACTTCGAACCGGAGCACCGCGTGCCGGACACCGATGCCAGCGGTCAGGTGATCAAGAAACCGAAAAAACCGAAGAAGCCCAAGGCTTCCGGCGGTGGCGGTGGTAAACGCAATCTTGGCAAGTGGGTAGATAGCGGAGAGGTTGCACCGGCGGAGCCTTCGATCAAGCCAGTGCGCAAGGTGCCGGTGTTCAATACCGGGCCGCGTAAGCGCAAACCTTAAGATACGCAGCGTTAATTAAGCCGCCTTCGCGAGCAAGCCCGCTCCCACACTGGATTTGTGTCGTGCACAAGTCCCCTGTGGGAGCGGGCTTGCTCGCGAAGGGCGCGCCTCGGTCTTCAAGCCTGGCGCTTCAGCCACTCCACCATCCCCAACCCAGCCGCTCGCCCACTGGCAAAACACGCAGTCAGCAGGTAACCGCCCGTCGGCGCTTCCCAATCAAGCATTTCCCCGGCGCAAAACACGCCAGGCATTTGCTTGAGCATCAAGCGCTCATCCATCGCCTCGAACAACACACCGCCCGCGCTGCTGATAGCCTCGTCCAGTGGACGGGTTTTCACCAGTGTCAGGGGCAAGGCCTTGATTGCCTTGGCCAGCAAGGCCATATCGGCAAAGCAATCGGCGCTGGTCAGTTCACGCAAAAGCGCTGCTTTTACCCCATCGATGCCCAACTGACTGTGCAGGTGCTTGGCCATCGAGCGTGAACCTCGCGGTTTGCTCAACGCCGCCAGCACTTTATCCACAGGCCGGCCCGGTAACAGGTCCAGATGAATCGTCGCCGTACCGTGCTGATTGATCGCTTCGCGAATAGGCGCCGACAGGGCGTAGATCAAACTGCCCTCGATCCCGGTGGCAGTGATCACACATTCGCCGAGCCGGGGCACATCATCATTGAGACCGATGGCGATATTTTTCAGCGGCGCGCCGGCGAATTTGCTGACCATCAATTCGCTCCAGGCCTGCACCTCGAAGCCGCAATTGCTCGGTTGCAACGGCGCCAGTCCTACGCCGTGCTGCTCCAGTGCCAGCATCCAGGCGCCGTCCGAGCCCAGTCGCGACCAACTGCCGCCACCGAGGGCGAGCAGGGTGGCATCGGCCTGAACGGTTTTTTCGCCGTCCGGGCTGTCGATGCGCAAACCGCCACGATCGTCCCAGCCGAGCCAGCGGTGGCGGGTGTGGATAACTACGCCGCTGTCGCGCAGGCGCTTGAGCCAGGCGCGCAGAAGCGGAGCGGCTTTCATGTCGGTGGGGAACACCCGGCCGGAGCTGCCGATAAAGGTTTCGATGCCCAGGTTGTGAATCCACTGGCACAACGCATCGGCACCGAAGCCGCGCAACAGTGGGGCGATTTGCGGGGCGCGTTCGGCGTAGCGCGAGAGAAACGCCGGGTAGGCTTCGGAGTGAGTGATGTTCATGCCGCCGACACCGGCCAGGAGGAATTTTCGTCCAACCGAAGGCATGCCGTCGTACAGGTCGACCTTGATCCCGGCCTGGCTCAGCACTTCAGCGGCCATCAAACCGGCAGGACCACCGCCGATGATGGCGACGTGAGGGAGGAGGGCTGGTGAAGGTTGAGTCATGGGATGCACTGCGGTCTGGCGGGATAAGCCGGGCATTCTACCAGCCAGAATCCCTGTGGGAGCGGGCTTGCTCGCGAAAGCGGAGTGTCAGTCGAAATCCATGAATCTGATGCACCGCCTTCGCGGGCAAGCCCGCTCCCACAGGGTTCGGTGGTGTTTGCCAGTGCTGGTTAAAAAACAACCACCGCTCTGTAGCCTTTACGCCGTCTGGGCTGCAGGCCCTTTCACTCAGGTTATCCACAGGCAGCTCCACAGGCATTGTGGGTAAAGCATCCACAACTCAGTGACAGCCTGATGACTGCCAGACGCGCTGCGCGCTGTGATGGAGGATGCCGTGGCGGCGGGCCAGGGCCTGGCGGTCCTTGCTGTAGCCGCCGCCGATCACCCCGACCACAGGGATGTCGCGGCCCAGGCAATGGCGCATCACGCTTTCATCGCGGGCGGCGACGCCTTCGTCTGTCAGCTTCAGATAACCCAGGGCGTCGTCCTTGTGCACATCGACCCCGGCGTCATACAGCACCAGGTCCGGTTGGTAGAGCGGCAGCAGGTAGTTGAGCGCATCGTCCACCACCTTCAGGTAGTCGGCATCGCCCATGCCGTTGGGCAGCGGAATGTCCCAGTCACTTTCGGCTTTGCGTGCAGGAAAGTTCTTTTCGCAGTGTAGGGAAACGGTTATCGCTTCCGGCGTGTGGTGCAGGATTCGTGCGGTCCCGTCGCCTTGATGCACGTCGCAATCGAAGATCAGCACCCGGTTCACCCGACCACTTTCCAGCAGGTAGTGGCTGATCACCGCCAGGTCATTGAAGATGCAGAACCCGGCCGGGTAGTCGTAGTGCGCATGATGGGTACCGCCCGCCAGGTGACAGGCCAGGCCATGCTCCAGCGCCTGCTCGGCCGCCAGCAGCGAGCCGCCGACTGCGCGCACCGTGCGCCGAGCCAGGGCTTCGCTCCAGGGCAGGCCGAGGCGGCGCTGGTCTTCGCGGGACAATTCGCCACTCATGTAGCGTTCGATATACGAAGGGTCATGGGCGAGGGCGAGAATGTCTGCCGGACACAGATCCGGGCGCAGCAAGTCGACGTCACGGGTCAGGCCGCTGTCCACCAGGTGATCGCGCAGCAGGCGAAACTTGTCCATGGGGAAGCGGTGATCCGCCGGAAACTCGGGACTGTAGTCTTCGTGATAAATCAGCGGCAGTGGCATGGTCATTTCATGTAGGAATGAGAGAAGGATCCTACCAGCGTTGTAGACTGGCGACATTGAAATGGAGGGGCGGGGCACGATGGAGCCAATACTGGAGCTTGAAAGCGCTCGGCTGCTGTTGCGCCAGTGGCGCGATGAAGATTTGGCGGACTTTGCGGCGATGTGTGCCGATCCGCAGGTGATGCGCTATTTTCCAGGCACCTTGAGCCGCCTGGAAAGTGCGTCATTGATCGGGCGAATCCGTGGTCATTTCGCCGAGCATGGTTATGGGCTCTGGGCCTTGCAGCGAAAGGATTCTGGCCAGTTCATCGGGTTTACCGGGCTCAATGTAGTCGGATTCGACGCGCCATTCACTCCCGCGACGGAAATCGGCTGGCGCCTGGCCCGCGAGCACTGGGGCCTCGGATATGCCAGTGAAGCGGCGTGGACCGCTCTGCGCTGCGGGTTCGACCGCTTGCCGCTGAAAGAGGTGGTGGCCTTCACGACGCAAACCAACCTGCCGTCGGAGAAAGTCATGCAGGCCATCGGCATGCACCATGACCCGGCGGATGACTTCGATCACCCGCGACTCGAGGCCGATAATCCGTTGAGTCGGCATGTTCTGTATCGCATCAGCCGCGAACAATGGCTGCAAACCTTGCATGGATAAGCTGGCACGGACGTTTACAATGGCCCCATGCTGGCCCGGGCCGGAAACTGAATCGACCGTTGCAGCCAAGACTGCGCGGCAATGTTTTGCGTGAGGAGAGTCTGAATGAGCCAAGTGTTGGAAGATCTGGTCGACTTGCTGACCCTGGAACCGATCGAAGAAAACCTGTTCCGCGGCCGTAGCCAGGACCTGGGTTTTCGTCAGCTGTTCGGTGGCCAGGTACTCGGCCAGTCGCTGTCGGCGGCGAGTCAGACGGTAGAAGAGGCGCGCCATGTGCATTCGATGCACGGCTATTTCCTGCGTCCGGGTGATGCCGGGTTGCCGGTGGTGTATCAGGTTGACCGGGTGCGTGACGGCGGCAGTTTCAGCACGCGCCGGGTGACGGCGATTCAGAAGGGCCACCCGATCTTCACGTGCAGTGCGTCATTCCAGTACGACGAGGAAGGCTTTGAGCACCAGAGCAAAATGCCGGTTGTGGTTGGCCCGGAAAACCTGCCCTCGGAGCTGGAACTGACCCAGCAGCGCGCGCACTTGATTCCCGAGAAAATGCGCGAAAAGCTGTTGTGCCCCAAGCCGATCGAATTCCGCCCGGTGACTGAAAAAGATCCCTACAACCCGCTGCCGTCCGATCCGGTCAAGTACGTCTGGTTCCGCGCCGACGGGGCTTTGGCCGATTCGCCGGCGCTGCATAAATACCTGCTCGCCTATGCATCGGACTTCGGTCTGTTGGTCACTTCGATGCAGCCCCATGGCAAATCGGTCTGGCACAAGGACATGCAGGTCGCCAGCCTCGATCACGCACTGTGGTTCCACCAGAATCTGCGTGCCGATGACTGGCTGCTCTACGCGATGGACAGCCCCTGGGCCGGTAACTCGCGCGGATTCTCCCGAGGCAGCGTGTTCAATCGCGCCGGGCAACTGGTGGCCTCGGTCACCCAGGAAGGCTTGATCCGTCACCGCAAGGATTGGGCGTGAGCCTGGCCGAGTTGCGTCACTGGGTGTTCGACATGGACGGCACCCTGACCGTGGCCGTGCACGACTTTGCCGCGATTCGCGTAGCCTTGGCGATTCCTGCCGAAGCCGACATCCTGACCCACCTCGCCGCCCTGCCGGCCGATGAAGCCGCTGCCAAGCATGCGTGGCTGCTGGAGCACGAACGGGACCTGGCCCTCGGTTCGAAACCGGCGCCGGGCGCGGTGGAGTTGGTGCGTGAGCTGGCCGGGCGCGGTTATCGCCTGGGCATTCTCACGCGCAATGCCCGGGAGCTGGCGCATGTCACGCTGGAGGCTATTGGCCTGGCCGACTGCTTTGCGCTGGAAGATGTATTGGGCCGCGATGATGCTCCGCCCAAACCGCATCCGGGCGGGCTGCTGAAACTGGCCGAAGCGTGGAAGGTGCCGGCAAGCGAGATGGTGATGGTCGGTGATTACCGTTTTGATTTGGATTGCGGGCGGGCGGCGGGGGCGCGCACGGTGCTGGTGAACCTGCCGGATAACCCGTGGCCGGAATTGACCGATTGGCATGCGGCGGATTGTGTCGAGTTGCGGCAGATGCTGTCGGCTTGAGGAAATGGTTGGCTGATCTGACGCCTTCGCGAGCAAGCCCGCTCCCACAGTGATCTTCAGTGAACACGAACATTGTGTACTGCCGAGAACCTTGTGGGAGCGGGCTTGCCCGCGAAGGCGTCAGATCAGACAGTGCAACACCTACTGCCCAAACAATGCCTTCTGCCCCTCCGACGACGTAAACATCCCGTCCCCGTTATGCCCGACTCCGGGCACTTCTATCAGTTGCTGCTTCAACCCTTGCGGTTGCAGCCGCTTCAGATAATCAAAGTAAAAACGCCCCCGCGCCAACCGATACGGTCCTTGCGCCCTGGCCTCACAGCTCTTGTCCAGTGCCGGATGATTCGGGTCGGTGTCCTGCTGGCCCAGTAGGTAAACGATGTCACGCTTAAGGTACTTTTCCTGCAGTTGTGTGGGCGTTTGTCCTTCGGCGTAAGCGGGCAAATCCGCTAGTCCATACTTCCAGCGATTGAATTGCGGGCAACCGGCGTGGCTGAACGCCACGGGCCGGCGCTCATCGAAATAGGCGTAGGACGACGGGTTGGCAATCACGTATCGAACCTGTACGCCGGCCGCCTCGAGGGCCGGCTGATCATGACCGAGCACTGCATAGCGCTGAACCACCTGCGCGCCACCGGAGTGACCGGCGATGACAATTTGCTTCACATCCGGAAACTGCTGGCGGTCACCCAAGCGAGCGATGATTTCGTCGAGCGCCGCATAGGAGCTCAGCCGAAACGGCGCCGTGGACTCGCCGCCGGCCATCCATTCATTGCCTTGCCAGCGCAAAACGGTGTCGGCCACCGGATGAGCCGCAACATCGGTTTCATTAAGGAATTGCGGGGCGATCACCAGGGTCGTTGCGCTTTGCCCGGCCAGTTCGGCCGAGTGCTCACCGCTCTGCAGATAGGTTTGCGCGTTGCGCAAGCGACCGTGGAGGATGATCAGCACCCGTTCGATTTTTGCCGGGGCGGGGCTGATGCCCACCGCGATTTCACCTGATTTCAACAGCAGGCGTCCGGGACTGAGCTCCTTGACCTCATGCTCGGCGGCCTGGGACGTTGCGCAAGTAAACAGAACAACTAACAACCACTTCTTCATTTACAGATTTTTCGTCGCAAAGGTATCGCACTGGCTTACCTGGCCTTGGGCGAAACCGGTTTTGAACCAGCGCACCCGTTGCGCCGACGTACCGTGGGTGAACGAGTCCGGGACCACGCGGCCCTGACCTTGTTGCTGCAAGCGATCGTCACCGATGGCGTTCGCTGCGTTCAGTGCTTCTTCGATGTCACCCGGCTCCAGCCAGTTCAGACGCTTCTGCGCATTGTTGGCCCAGACACCGGCCAGGCAATCGGCCTGCAGTTCCTGACGAACCAGTAAACCGCCGTCGCCTTCCATCTGCCGGCCTTGTTGGCGGGCTGCCTGGATTTTTGCGGATACTCCAAGCAGGGTCTGCACATGGTGTCCGACTTCGTGAGCGATGACGTAGGCCTGGGCGAAGTCGCCCGCGGCGGAAAAACGTTGGGACATTTCCTGGAAGAACGCCATGTCCAGATAGACCTTCTGGTCCGCCGGGCAATAGAACGGCCCGGTGGCGGAGGTGGCCAGACCGCAGGCCGAATTCACGCGATTGCTGAACAACACCAGGGTCGGTTCTTTGTACTGACGGCCGGCCTGCTGGAATATCGCGCCCCAGGTGTCTTCAGTGTCGCCGAGGATCGAGCGCACGAACTCCGCGCCTTCGTCATTGGCCGGTGGTGCCTTGCGGCTCTGGTTGGTGGCGGGTGCCGATTGCTGGCCCATCTGCCCGGTCAGTTGTCCGAGGATTTGCAGCGGATCCTGGCCGGTGATCCAGCCGATGCCGACGATCAGCAGGATCGCCGTCAGGCTCAGGCCCTTGCCACCGCCGAAGCGCATCCCGCCGCCGCCACTGCCGACATCATCACCACGGGCATCGACCACGTTGTCGCTGCGTCGGCCTTTTTTCCATAGCATGTGGGAATCCTCTTCTGTTCCGGGTCACGAGCCGTGCGATGAGTGTTGCTGCCAAGTGGGAGCCGCGCCAGTCCGGTCGTCAGACTGCCGGTTGAGCGACTGGTTCCACATTTTGCTTCGTGGGGCTTCTCTTCTAGAATCAGCCAAATTTTGTTTGGGACATACCATGGCTGGCAGTCAGATCGAACGTGTCTTCAGCGTGCTGGAAAGCCTGACCGGTGAACCGCAGGGTTTGCCGATGCAGACGTTGGCCGAGCAACTGGAAATCCCTAAAAGCGCGACTCATCGTTTGCTCGCTGAACTGATTCGCCTGGGGTACGTGCGGCAGAATCCGGACAACCTGCGCTATCACCTGTCGACCAAGTTGGTAGCCATGGGCTTTCGATACTTGTCCGGCAGCGGCGCGGATATCATCCAGCCGGTGCTCGATCGTCTGGCCGGGGAAACCGGTGAGCTGGTGCGTCTGGGGGTGATCCAGGGGGAGCGCCAGGTGTGGATCGCCAAGTCCCAGGGGGCCCGTTCCGGTCTGCGCTACGACCCGGACATGGGGCGCGATGCGCCTTTGTTCTACACGGCTTCCGGGCACGCGTGGCTGGCGTGCATGAGCGATGCCGAGGCGCTGTTGCTGGTCGAGCGGCAAGGGACCGAGTTGCCTCAAGACGTCGGGCCTAATGCACCGCGTTCGAATATTGAACTGCTGGAGCGCTTGCGTCTGGCGCGGGAGCAGGGTTATGCCTGGGTCGAGGAAAGTTCGGCGGTGGGCACCTCGGCGATTGCCTCCGTGGTGCGTCATCCACTGGATGGCCGGGTCATCGGCGTGCTCAGTATTGCCGGGCCAAGTGCGCGAATGCCCGGCGCGCGATTGCATGAATTGGCGCCGACCTTGTTGGAATATGCCGATGAGCTTTCACTGGCGAGCCAGGCATCAGAGTTGTTCAGTTGAACCTGAAGTCTGCTTGAATAAACAGTGTGCGGTATTCGCCCACTTTCTTGAGTCGTAGATTTCATAAAATGGAACCAGGTTCTAAATTATTCATGTCTCGCCTCAACCCATAAAAGGACTTTGTCTTGACGTCGCCCAGCAGTACCCCGCTTTCCGGCGTCAATCAGCCCTTCAAAGGGATCCTGCTGATCGTTGTCGCGACTTTCCTGTTTTCCAGCCACGACGCCTTTTCCAAATACCTCTCCGGTTTCTATCCCATTGTCATGGTGGTCTGGGCGCGTTACGTGGTTCACACCTTGCTGATGGCCGGGATTTTCCTGCCGCAGTCCGGGCTGCGAGTGCTACGTACCAAGCGGCCATTTCTGCAATTGATCCGGGCATTGTGCCTGCTGGGCACCAGTCTGTTTTTCACCACGGGGCTGATGTACATCCCGTTGGCGGAGGCCACGTCGGTCAACTTCCTCGCTCCGGTGCTGGTCACCGCATTGTCGGTACCGCTGCTTGGCGAGCGGGTGACGCGTGGGCAATGGTTGGCGGTGATTTTCGGTTTCAGCGGGGTACTGATCATTGTTCACCCCGGTGGTGATCTGTTTACCCCGGCGGTGTTGCTGCCGTTCTGCTCGGCGTTGTTTTTCTGCTTCTATCAACTGCTGACGCGCAAGCTCAGCGAGATCGACAGCCCGACCACCAGCAACTTCTTCGCAGGCTTGTGCAACACGCTGGTGATGAGTGCGCTGGTGCCGTTCTTCTGGCAGACGCCGAACCTGGTGCATGGCGCGATGATGCTGGCGCTGGGGGCCTGCGGGATGACGGCGCACCTGTTCCTGACCCAGGCGTTCCGACTCGCCGCACCGGCGCTGCTGGCGCCGTTCAGCTATTGCCAGATCATCTTCGCCGGCCTGCTGGGCTGGCTGCTGTTTTCCCACACGCCGACACTGACCACCGTGCTCGGCATTGCCGTGATCTGCTGCAGCGGGTTGGCAGCGGCCTGGCAGCAAAGCCGCCGCTAAGCTGCGGTAAAACGCAGGCAAAAAAAAGCGCAGACCCGAGATCGGGCCTGCGCCGAGGGAACATCAGTCTTCTACTTTCGGAATCTTGCGCGGTGCCATGAAGTACATCCAGGTCAGCGCAATGAAGTACATCGCCGGAATCAGTGTGAACAGCACGGTGTAGTTGTTGTTGGTGACGGTCAGGATATGGCCGACCAACTGGGTCATGAACATCCCGCCAATCGCCGCACACATGCCGCCGAAACCGAACACCGTACTCATCATGTGCTTGGGCGTGTAGTCCATCACCAGGCTCCAGATGTTTGCGGTCCAGGCCTGGTGCGCGCCGATGGCCAAGGAGATGGCAGCTACGGCGACCCACAGATTGCTGGAGCCGGCAGCCATGATGACGCCGATGATGCAGCAGGCGAACAGGAACATGGACATCAGCCGCGCCTTGATCGGATTGACGCCGCGACCGATCAGGAACGAGGAGAGGATACCGCCGCCGACGCTGCCGAAGTCGGCAGTGAGGTAGATGATGATCAGCGGGATACCCATCTGGGTGACGTTGATGCCCAGGTTGTATTGCTGATTGAGGAACGGCGGCAGCCAGTACAGGTAGAACCAGAACACCGGCGCGGTCATCGAGTAGGCGAGGGCGAAGGCCCAGGTGCCGCGCATGCGCAGGATCTTCGAGAACGGCACACGGGTTTGTTCCGGCTCGACTTCGTTCTGGATGTAGTCCAGTTCCGATTGTTTGACGCTCGGATGCTCTTCCGGGTTGAAGTACTTCAAGGCCCAGCACACCAGCCAGATCCCGCCCAGTGCCGACATGCACAGGAACGCGGCCTGCCAGCCCCATGCGTGGAGGATCAGTGGCAGCAACATAGGGGTGAACATCGCACCGACGTTGGTCCCGGCATTGAATATCCCGGTGGCCACGGCGCGCTCGCCGGCCGGGAACCACAGGCGGGTGGTTTTCACGCAGGCCGGGTAGTTGGCGGCTTCGGTCAGGCCGAGGATGAAACGGCAGACCATGAAGCCGGCCGCCGAAGTGGCCAGGCCATGGGCGCCGGTCGCCAGGCTCCAGAGCAACACGGCGCAGAAAAACACGCGCTTGACGCCGACCCGGTCGATCAAGCGGCCTTGCAGCACGAAGCCGATGGCGTAACCGACCTGGAACCAGAAGTTGATGTTGGCGTAATCCATCGCCGTCCAGCTCATTTCCTTGGCCAGGATGGGCTGCATCACACCCAGTGCGGCGCGGTCGATGTAGTTCAGGGTAGTGGCGAAAAACACCAGCGCCAGCATGCCCCAACGGGTTTTACCGACCGCCATGGCGCCGCGGATCTTGTCGCCGATACCACCGGCAGTGACGCTCATGGCCGGAGCCATGCGTGAGCTTTGGGAAGGAAGCATATGTACCACCCGTTTTTTGAATTTGTTATTTGGTGTTTTGGACATCGCGGCCGGTGCTACGAGTCCGGACTCAATGTGGGGTCGATGTTGGGCAGTGGACAAAAAATCGTCAATTCGCCAACCACCATTTTGTTCGATAATCGAACACAAAACTAACCGGATAGTACACTTTGAATTGCTGTGCGGGATCGCCAAGCCAATAATTTACCCAGGACAAACGCTACCCCCTGTAGGAGCTGCCGAAGGCTGCGATCTTTTGATTTTGCTTTTTCAAGATCAAAAGATCGCAGCCTTCGGCAGCTCCTACAAGGATCCGTGCGTGCGATGCCCCCTAACAAGATGGTCCCCATTACCGGGAGTCGAAATATGCAGCGTTCCATTGCCACCGTATCCTTGAGCGGTACCCTGCCGGAAAAACTCGAAGCCATTGCCGCCGCCGGGTTCGACGGTGTGGAAATCTTCGAGAACGACCTTCTCTACTACGACGGCAGCCCACGGGAAATTAAACAGATGTGCGCCGATCTCGGGATCGCCATCACCCTGTTTCAACCTTTCCGTGATTTTGAAGGCTGCCGGCGTGATCGGTTGTCGCGCAACCTGGAACGCGCCGAGCGCAAACTCGACCTGATGCAGGAACTGGGCACCGACCTGGTGCTGGTATGCAGCAACGCCTCGGCCGACTCCATCGGTGATGAACAGATTCTGGTCGACGATTTGCGACTGCTGGCTGAGCGTGCCGGGGCCCGTGGTCTACGCATCGGTTACGAAGCGCTGGCCTGGGGCCGGCATGTGAACACGTATCAACAGGTGTGGAACATCGTGCGTCAGGCCGATCACCCAAGCCTCGGCGTGTTGCTGGACAGCTTTCACACCCTGTCGCTCAAGGGCGATCCGAGCGCTATCGCCGAGATTCCCGGCGACAAGATTTTCTTCGTGCAAATGGCCGACGCGCCGATCCTGGCCATGGACGTGCTGGAGTGGAGCCGGCATTTTCGATGCTTCCCGGGGCAGGGGGAGTTCGACTTGCCGGGGTTCCTCGCGCCGATCATCCAGAGCGGCTACACCGGGCCATTGTCGCTGGAGATCTTCAACGACGGCTTCCGCGCCGCGCCGCCACGGGCCAATGCCGCCGACGGCTTGCGCTCGTTGTTGTACCTGGAAGAGAAAACCCGCGAGCGTCTGGCTCAGGAAGCCAAGCCAATGGCCAGCCCTGAGATTCTGTTCGAAACACCCAAGGCCAGCGAGTACAACGGCATCGAGTTTCTCGAATTCGCCGTGGATGAAAGCCTCGGCGCCAAGCTCTCCCATTGGCTGGAGCGACTGGGTTTCGTCAAGGCCGGGCAGCATCGCTCCAAGAGCGTCAGCCTGCTGCGTCAGGGCGATATCAACCTGATCCTCAACTCCGAACCGTACTCCTTCGGCCACAGCTTTTTCGAAGCCCACGGCCCTTCGCTGTGCGCTACGGCCGTGCGGGTCAAGGACAGCGCGAGCGCACTGGCCCGCGCCGTGGCCTACAAGGGCCAGCCCTATCGCGGACTGGTCGGTCCCAACGAACTGGAGCTGGCGGCGGTGCGTGCGCCGGATGGCAGCCTGATTTATCTGGTGGATCAGCACGCCGATGTTTATGGCACGGACTTCAATCTGTACCCGCAAGCGCCGGTCAGCGGCGGCCTCAAGCGCATTGACCACATGGCCATGGCGCTGCCGGCCGACAGCCTCGACAGTTGGGTGCTGTTCTACAAGAGCCTGCTGGATTTCGAGGCGGACGATGAAGTGGTGCTGCCGGATCCTTATGGTCTGGTGAAGAGCCGTGCCTTGCGCAGTCGCGACAGTTCGATCCGCCTGCCGCTGAACATTTCCGAGAACCGCAACACCGCGATCTCACACGCGCTGTCGAGTTATCGCGGCTCCGGAGTGCATCACATCGCCTTTGATTGTGATGACATCTTTGCCCAGGTCAGCCGTGCAAAAGAGGCGGGCGTGCCGCTGCTGGATATCCCGCTCAACTACTACGATGATCTGGCGGCGCGCTTCGATTTCGACGATGAGTTCCTCAGCGAACTGGCCTACTACAACGTGTTGTACGACCGCGACGCCCAGGGCGGGGAGCTGTTTCACGTGTATACCGAGCCGTTCGAGGGGCGGTTCTTCTTTGAAATCATCCAGCGCAAAAACGGGTATGCCGGCTACGGCGCGGCCAACGTGGCGGTGCGGCTGGCGGCCATGGCCAAATCCCGAAGCGGAGCCATCCGTCAGGCCAAGTTGTAGGAAATTCGTAAACGCGGGATTAAACGTGGGCCACGCGGCTTCCTTCACCGTGCCGCGCAGCCCATAATCGCCAGCCTGTGCAGTGATGGCCGTGAGCCCGCAATGACAATGACTTCAGAACTCCCCGCAGTCTCCGTAGAACCCGGTACCGAGCCGCGCAAGAGTCGCAAGAACAACCCGGAGAAGACTCGTGAAAACATCCTGCAGGAGGCGATTGTCGAATTCGTCCAGCAGGGGCTTTCCGGGGCCCGCGTCGATGCCATCGCCGAGCGCATCCACACCTCCAAGCGCATGATCTACTACTACTTCGGCAGCAAGGAACAGCTCTACGTCGAGGTCCTGGAAAAACTCTACGGCGATATCCGCAGCACTGAAAGCCGTTTGCACCTGACTGAACTGGCACCGGTGGAAGCGATTCGGCGGATGGTTGAGTTCACATTCGATCACCACGATCGCAACGTCGATTTCGTGCGCATCGTCAGCATCGAGAACATTCACAACGCCGAGTACGTGAAGCGCTCCGATGCGATCAGGGCGATGAACAACACCGTTCTCGATTCCCTCGATGTGATCCTGCGTCGGGGCGTTGAAGAGGGTGTATTCCGCACCGGCCTGGTGCCGCTGGATGTGCATCTGCTGATCAGTTCGTTCTGCTTTTATCGCGTCTCGAACCGCCATACCGTGGGTGAGATTTTTCAGATCGACTTGCCGGATGAGCGCATCAAGCAGCGTCATCGGGAGATGATTTGCGAGTCGGTGCTGCGTTATTTGCAGGCTTGAAAAGATCGCAGCCTTCGGCAACTCCTACGTCATCGCATTGATCTGTAGGCGCTGCCGAAGGCTGCGATCTGTTGATCTTCAGTCATTCATGCCCTGGAAATGCTCAAGCATTCTCTGGGCATCCGGCACCACGCCGCTGAACAACTCGAATGCCTTCACCGCCTGAAACACGGCCATGTTGCCGCCGTCCAGCGTCCGGCAACCGAGGGCGCGGGCATTGCGCAGCAGTTCGGTTTCCAGCGGGAAGTAAACGATCTCCGCCACCCACAACTCGGCTCGAAGCAACTCGACCGGCACCGGCATGCCCGGCAGTTTTTTCATGCCCATCGGCGTGGTGTTCACCAGGCCGTCAGCCTGGGCCAAGGCGCTTGGCAGGTCATACCCGGCCACTGCCAGAGCGACACCGAAATGCTGATTGAGGTTGTCGGCCAGGTCCTGGGCGCGGCGGATGTCCACGTCAAAAATGCTCAGTTGCTGTACGCCTTCGCTCAACAGGGCGTGGGCCACCGCCGCCCCTGCGCCGCCAGCGCCCATCTGGACGACACGTTCAACGGCAACGCCTTTCAGACCCCGTCGGAAGCCTTCGGCAAAGCCCAGGCAATCGGTGTTGTGGCCGATGCGTTTGCCATCCTTGAGCACCACCGTGTTGACCGCACCGATACCGCGGGCCTCCGGTGAGAGTTCGTCCAGCAGCGGGATGATTGCCTGCTTGCAGGGAAAGGTGATGTTCAAGCCGGTGAAGTTCATGCGCTCGGCAGCCATCAACAGGTCGGGCAGGGCGTTGCTGTCGAGTTTCAACTGATCAAGGTCAATCAGACGATAGAGGTAGCGCAGCCCTTGGGCATCGCCTTCATGCTCGTGCAGGGCCGGTGTGCGGGAAGCCTGGATGCCGGCGCCGATCAGCCCGGCCAGTACCACGTTGTTCTGAGTCACGGCGATCACCCCTTCAAACGATGACTGAAGTGTTCCAGCGCCAGGCGATAGCCGTGACTGCCGAAACCGGCCATCACCGCCGTTGCAATAGCGGATACGAACGAGTGGTGGCGGAAGGGCTCGCGGGCGTGCACGTTGGACAGGTGGACTTCGATGACCGGCAGCTCGCTGGCGACCAGGGCGTCGCGGATGGCGACCGAGGTGTGAGTCCATGCGGCGGGATTGATGATGATCCCGGTGCAGCGACCGCGGGCCGCGTGAATCCAGTCGAGCAATTCGCCTTCATGGTTGGTCTGGCGAAACTCCACCGCCAGGCCGAACTCATCGGCGGCTCGTCCGCACAGGGCCGAAATGTCTGCCAGGGTTTCGTGGCCGTAAGTCGCCGGTTCACGGGTGCCGAGCAGGTTCAGGTTCGGGCCGTTGAGCACCAGAACGATAGGGGACATCGGAATCTCTCCACTTTTTATTGTTGGAATCGGCCAGGTTTCAGCCTGTGGAGATAAATTGTACTAACTAGTTAATCCGGTCAATTGAAGAGAGGGTACGCTGGCGGTTTGTGGGCGATGATCGGACACTTTCTGTGTTCAGCGCGGCAAATGCTCCACCAGAAAATCAATGAACGCCCTCAAGCGCAGCGGTACATGTCGACTTTGCGGGTACAGCAGGGTGAATGGTCGCGAGCGCCCGCCATAGGGCTTGAGCACTTCCACCAGTGAACCGTCGGCCAGCTCCTTTTCCACGATAAAACGATAGGTCTGAAACAACCCCGCCCCGTGTTTGGCTAGCGTCACCCCGCCCAGTACATCATCGGAACAACTGAGGTTGCCCTCGGCCAGAATCTCACGGGGCACGCCTTCATCGTTGAACAACCAGGCAATGCGCCGGCCGCTGCTGGGCAATTCATACTGAATGCATTCGTGGTGTTCGAGGTCATCAAGGGTTTGCGGAGTGCCTGCCTGTTTCAGGTAATCAGGGCTGGCGATCAGCACAAGGGCGGCATCCTCCAACTGTCGGGCGATCAGACCGGAATCCGGGATGGCTCGCACGCGAATCGCCATGTCGTAGCCTTCGCCGACGAAATCGATGTTGCGATTGCTGATATGCGATTCGACTTTCACCGCGGGATAGCGCGCCCGAAATTCAGGCAGCAGCGGCAGGATTCGATGATGCGCGTAGGTGGTCGGAATACTGATGCGCAAAGTACCGGACGGCACTTGCTGCTGGCCCATGACCTCACGCTGGGCCTCGACCAGTTGCGCAAGGGCCTGGCGACATTCTTCGTAATAACGGCGACCACTGTCAGTGAGCTTCACGCTACGCGTGGTGCGCGCGAACAGGCGCACGCCCAGGCGTTCTTCCATGCGCGACACCGATCGGCTCACGGCAGCGGGCGTGACACCTGCCACCAGCGCCGCGGCAGTAAAACTGCCAGCCTCGGCGGCCAGGCAAAAAAGCTCGATGCTGCCCAACTGAAGATCGTCGAATTGTCGCTGCATGATTGATTACACCAAGGATCAGATGAAGAAGCTGAATCAGTATTTATCAGGTGACAGCGCTGTAAAGAAAGGATTTCTTACCAATTCGCGTGGTGTTCCGCAGGTCCGGGAATTGCCGGGACGCTAGCCTGAGGACAGAAGAAATGATTCGGCTGCCAAGGCCAGCGGTCGGATTTTCCAGGGAATGTCGGATTCTCGGATTTAAAAACCTAACGGATGGGTTAGCATGAAGGTATGCAGTTTCAAAGGACTGTCGGTAGTGATCATGTTGCGAGACGAGCATTGTCCGCCTCATGCGCATGTGGAAGCGGGTACGTGGAGTGCAAGATTCAGGTTCAGCTTTTGGCACAACGGTGTCGAACTCTGGGATGTCGTTCCGCTATCGCGTCGGCCACCATTGGCGATGCTTGAGGGTTTGCGCCAATCGCTCAAGCAACCTGCCCATCTGCGACGCGCCCGCGGCATCTGGTGGCGAAAACTACAAACGGCCTGTCTTGATAATCAACTCTGGGACTGGCAAAGCAATGAAGTCGTTGTGGTGAAAAGGGTTGTCAGCACGACCAATATGATTGGATCGGCTTGCTACGTACCTGAATCGAACAAGACATTGCTGTCCCTGATCGGTGCACAGGAAGGTGTGGAGATCGAGTTATGAAAACGATAAAAGCCAAGGTTCAGGCCGATAATCCCGTAACGGAAAGTAGCCTGGACAAGGCCATCGAACTTGGTGAGTTACGTAGGAAAAATAGCCTGCAAGCGACAGCGGTTGCCTACCTGGCTCCCTGTCTGGCAGTGCTCTTCGAAGATGGCAGCGGCGTACTGTTGCCCGTGGCCAACTATCCGGAGTTCGATGATTTTGAGCTGGAGGACTACGCCAGCCTGACTGTCGGCTATGCGGGGACTGCACTGTGCCATGAAGGAAAGGACCTGCATGTGTCTATCGCCGGGATGATTTCTGCGAGCAAGCCGCTGATGGCCATGGCGACCTCGGTCGTCGCTTCGCGCAATGGTCGCCAGAGCAGCGCCGCAAAGTCTGAAGCCGCGCGGGCCAACGGCAGGAAAGGCGGGCGCCCGCGCAAGGTCGATGTTGTCGTGTAAGTGCCCACAAAAAAGCCGTCGTGAAGACGGCTTTTTTGTGCGTGGCAGCTGCCATCAACGCCGGGTCAACATCACCCCGGATTCCATGTGATGGGTCCACGGGAACTGGTCGAACATCGCACACCGGCTGATGCGGTGGGTGTCGTGCAGTTGGGCGATGTTGGCTGCCAGGGTCTCCGGATTGCAGGAGATGTACAGGATGTTGTCGAAGCGCCGGGTCAACTCGCAGGTGTCCGGGTCCATGCCGGCGCGGGGCGGGTCAACGAACACGCTGCCGAACTCGTAGCTCTTGAGGTCGATGCCGTGCAGGCGGCGGAACGGACGCACTTCGTTAAGGGCTTCGGTCAGCTCTTCGGCGGACAAGCGCACCAGGGTGACGTTATCCACTGCGTTTTCGCTGAGATTGCTCAGCGCCGCGTTGACCGAAGTCTTGCTGATTTCGGTGGCCAGCACTTTGCGTACTCGGGTGGCGAGCGGCAGGGTGAAGTTGCCGTTGCCGCAATACAGCTCCAGCAAATCATCGGAGCGATCCCCGAGCGCATCGTACGCCCAGTTGAGCATCTTCTGGTTCACCGTACCGTTGGGCTGGGTGAACGCGCCTTCCGGCTGGCGGTAGCTGAAGGGGCGGCCGCCGACGTCCAGTTGCTCGACCACGTAATCGTGACCGATGACTTCGCGCTTGCCCTTGGAGCGGCCGATGATGCTGACGTTCAGGTCCGTCGCCAGTTTCGAAGCCGCCGCGTGCCAGTGCTCGTCCAGCGGACGGTGATAGCACAGGGTGATCATTGCGTCGCCGGCCAGCGTGGTCAGGAATTCGACCTGGAACAGCTTGTGGCTCAGAGGCGCACTGGCTTGCCACGCTGCCTTGAGCTGCGGCATCAACTGGTTGATGCGGAGGCTGGCGATCGGGAACTCTTCGATCAGGATGGGCGTGCGTTTGTCTTCCTGGGAAAACATCGCGTAATGCCGCTCGCCGGCCTCGCGCCACAGGCGGAACTCGGCGCGCAGGCGGAAGTTTTTCAGCGGCGAATCGAAAACGGCCGGCTCGGGTGCATCGAACGGGGCCAGCAGGTCACGCAAACGCGTGACCTTTTCTTCGAGTTGAACGGCATAGGCCTGGGAATCAAAAGTCATGCGTTGAACCAACCCAGCTTGATCACGAACAGAATCGACAGGATCACCAGCGCCGGGTTCAGCTCACGGCCACGACCGGACATCAGCTTGATGGCGGTCCAGGAAATGAAACCGAAGGCGATGCCATTGGCGATGGAATAGGTGAACGGCATCGCCAGCGCGGTGATTACCACGGGCGCGGCAACGGTGATGTCGTCCCAGTCTATTTCGGCCAGGCCGGATGTCATCAGCACGGCGACGAACAGCAGGGCCGGTGCAGTGGCGAAGGCTGGAACGCTTGCGGCCAGTGGCGAGAAGAACAGCGCCAGCAGGAACAGGATCGCGACGACGACGGCGGTCAGGCCGGTGCGGCCACCGGCACTCACGCCGGCGGCGGATTCGATGTAGCTGGTGGTGGTCGAGGTGCCCAGCAGGGAACCGGCCATGGCCGCGGTGCTGTCGGCGATCAGCGCACGGCCCATTTTCGGCATGTGGCCGTCCTTGCCCATCAGACCGGCGCGCTTGGCGACGCCGATCAGGGTGCCGGAGTTGTCGAACAGGTCAACGAACAGGAAGGCAAAAATCACGCTGACCAGACCGATGTCCAGTGCGCCCTTGATGTCCAGCTGCAGGAAGGTCGGGGCCAGGGACGGCGGCATCGACATCACGCCGCCGAACGGGGTGAAGCCCATCACGATCGAAACGATGGTCACCACCAGAATGCCGATCAGCACCGCACCGCGCACGGCAAGGGCCTCAAGTGCGACGATCAGGGCAAAACCGAGGGTAGCGAGGATCGGAGCCGGTTGTTTCAGGTCACCGAGGCCGACCATGGTCGCCGGGTTGCTGACCACGATACCGGCGTTGTGCAGGGCGATCAGCGCCAGGAACAGGCCGATACCGGCAGCAATGGCCGAGCGCAGTGGCAACGGGATGCTGTTGATGATCCATTCACGGATGCGGAAGATCGACAGCAGGAAGAAACACACTGCCGAGATGAACACCGCGCCGAGCGCCACTTGCCAGGTATGGCCCATGTGCAGGACCACTGTGTAGGTAAAGAAGGCGTTCAGGCCCATGCCCGGTGCGAGGGCGATCGGGTAGTTGGCGATCAGGCCCATGACGGTCGAGCCGATGGCAGCGGCCAGGCAGGTGGCGACAAACACCGCGCCCTTGTCCATGCCGGTCTCGCCGAGGATGCTCGGGTTGACGAACAGAATGTAGGCCATGGCCAAAAAGGTCGTGACGCCCGCCAGAATCTCGGTCCGCACGTTGGTGTTGTGTGCCTTGAGTTGAAACAGCCTTTCCAGCATGTCTGCTCCCCGTGGCGCGCCGGGCGCCGTGAATGTATCGACCTCAACAGCAAAGCACAGGCAGCAGAACGCACCTGAAAATTACTGTGGGCCGGAAAAAGCCGCGCATCATACCAGTAGCTTGGGCATATGGCTGCTTATGGCGGTGATCGTCGTCGATGTTTTGCGACAAAGCCAAGTGCGCCATACTGCGCGCTGGTTTTTCGGGGTGGAAAGTACTGCATGAAAAGGCGTCTGGTTAGCGTGTTCGGCGTATTGATGGCGTTGCTTCTCGGGGCCCAAACGGCCACGGCGGCATCGGCCCCGCCATTGACTCAATTGAAAGTGCTCAAAGTCGCGTCGCCGTCCTGTGGCGTTGAAAATATCGACGAAGGGCAAACCCGGACGCGCTGCGATCACAATGGCCCGAACATCACGGTGTACGTGCTGGAAGTGGGTTATGGACGCGAGGCCCATGTCGCCCTGGACGGTTTTGAGGTGAACGGCACGCGTACGCCGGTCTGCGCGTTCAAGAACGGCAACCTGACCAGCTGCACCCCCGGGGAAAAAACAGTCGGCTATTTGTATGCACTCGACCTGGCGGGTAAGCAAGAAGGCACATTGACCTTCAGCAATACCTCGATCAATGCGCCCGGCAATACGATGTCGACGCAGCTTTACATCCAGTAGCCACATGTCTCGAACAAGGCGCGGGAAAGCTGACTACGCTTAAAAGATCATTCCGTGGACAGTGCCCGATGACTTTTAGAGCCTTGATTGCCCTCGCCGAGGGTACCGATGACCTGCAAACCGTGACCCTGATCGACGTACTGCGCCGCGCCAAAATAGAAGTGGTGGTGGCCAGTATCGAAGGGCGGCGCATGCTCACTTGCGCCCGCGGCACTCGGCTGACGTCCGATGCCATGCTGGTGGACTTGCTGGCGCAGCCTTTCGACCTGATTGCCTTGCCGGGTGGCGCGGTGGGGGCGCAGCACTTGGCTGCCCACCAACCCCTGCAACAATTGATCAAGGACCAGGCGGCAGCCGGTCGCCTGTTCGCCGGCATCGCCGAAGCGCCCGCCGTGGCGCTGCAAGCCTTTGGCGTTTTGCGTCAACGGCGCATGACCTGTCTGCCATCGGCCAGCCATCAATTGTTGGGCTGTAACTTCGTCGATCAACCGGTGGTGGTCGATGGCAACTGCATCACCGCACAGGGCTCGGCTGGCGCATTGGCATTTGCCCTGGCGCTGGTGGAGCAACTCTGCGGTAAAGCCACACGTGCGGCGGTGGCGGGGGAGTTGTTGGTTTAGCCTGCTTGGACTTTTGCCTCTTCCTTCTCTTCATCTTTAGCCACGTGCATGCGATCGCGGCTGGCCAGGGTCGGGAACAGTTTGACCCATACCCCGGTCACCACCAGCGTGCCGATCCCGCCCATGACCACGGCTGGCACGGTGCCGAACCAGTGGGCCGTCAGGCCCGATTCGAATTCGCCCAACTGGTTCGAGGCCCCGATGAACAGACCGTTCACGGCGCTGACCCGGCCGCGCATTTCGTCCGGGGTTTCCAGTTGAACGAAGGAGGCACGGATCACCATGCTGATCATGTCGGCCGCGCCCAGCACCACCAACACTGCCAGGGAAAACCAGAACGAGGTCGACAGGCCGAACGCAATGGTTGCCACGCCGAAGATACCCACGGCGGTGAACATCACCCGCCCGACATTGCGCTCCACGGCAAACCGCGCCAGGAACAGCGACATCAGCAGCGCACCCACTGCCGGTGCCGAGCGCAACAGGCCCAGCCCCCACGGGCCGGTCAGCAGAATGTCCTTGGCGAACACCGGCAGCAGTGCTGTCGCTCCACCCAATAGCACCGCGAACAGATCGAGGGAGATCGCCCCGAGAATGTCCGGACGGCTGCGGATGAAGCGGATGCCCGCGAGCAGTGAATCCAGTGTGGCCTTGCCCTTGTTCAGTGGCGTCTGCCGGGCCGGCAGGTTGAGCATCAGCGAACAGGCGATGACATACAGCAGCACCGTCGGGCCATACACCCAGACGCTGCCGAAGGCGTAGAGCAAGCCGCCGAGGGCCGGGGCGACGATGGTGGCTGATTGCTGGGCCGATTGTGCGGCGGCCACGGCCCGGGGAAACAGCGCGCTGGGCACGATGCTTGGCAGCAGGGCCTGGGTGGTCGGCATTTCAAAGGAGCGCGCGGCGCCGAGCAGGAAGGCCAGGATAAAGATCATTTCCCGAGTGACATGGTCGGTCGCGCTGCCGATGGCCAGCGACAGGGCGATCAATGCCTGCAGGGACTGGCAGATCGCCGCGACCTTGCGCCGGTCATAGCGGTCGGCAACGTGCCCTGTATGCAGCATGAACAGCACGCGCGGGGCGAATTCGACCAGGCCGACCAGACCCAGGTCGAGCACGTTGCCGGTCAATTGATACAGGTTCCAGCCGATGGCCACGGTGAGCATCTGGAAGCCGCTGGCGGTAAAGATCCGGGCCAGCCAGAACGCGAGAAAAGGGCGATGGTGACGTAACAGCAAGGGCTCTTGGCTGGGCATCTGCGGGGAAATCTGGGGAGAGGGGAACAGCGAGATTATCACCTACCTGTAACAAGAAGTTGCCATGACAAAAAATTTAGTTAGCCAGACATCGATTTCTGCAGCGCGATAAGTCCTGTGTGCGGGCTTGCTCGCGAAGAGGGCGGCACATCCGGTATTGACGTCGACTGACACTCCGCCTTCGCGAGCAAGTCGAATCGTCGCACCGCCGCTCCCACAGGAAATGTATTTCAGCTCGTGACCAAGGCCATGAGGCAACTTGTCACGCGGCAATAGACCACGCGGTTCATCCCCGAAATTGGGACTACTCTTTCAACGTTGATTGATCCAGATCAAAACCCGCAAAAGGAATTGATCCGGCGGCCGCAAGGCCAGACTCCCTGCGTTGTGATGCGTGCAAAAAAAAGAACAAACAGAGATTCGCCACACTCCATATCCGTGGGGGCCGTGGGTGCAGGCTTCCAGCCAGCAGCCGTACTACCTGACAGAGGAAGACTTATGTTCGGTTTAGAGGCACTTGATCTCGCCCGAATTCAGTTCGCGTTCACCATCTCGTTCCACATCCTGTTTCCGGCCATCACCATCGGCCTGGCGAGTTACCTGGCGGTACTCGAAGGCCTGTGGTTGAAAACCCATAACGACACCTACCGTGACCTCTACCATTTCTGGTCGAAGATCTTTGCCGTCAACTTCGGCATGGGCGTGGTTTCCGGCCTGGTCATGGCCTATCAGTTCGGTACCAACTGGAGCCGCTTCTCGGACTTCGCCGGATCGGTTACCGGGCCGTTGCTGACCTATGAAGTGCTCACGGCGTTCTTCCTCGAGGCCGGGTTCCTGGGGGTCATGCTGTTTGGCTGGAACAAGGTCGGGCGTGGCCTGCACTTCTTCGCCACCGTGATGGTCGCCATCGGTACGTTGATCTCGACCTTCTGGATTCTCGCCTCCAACAGCTGGATGCAGACCCCGCAGGGCTTCGAGATCGTCAACGGGCAGGTCATCCCCACCGACTGGCTGGCAGTTATCTTCAACCCGTCGTTCCCGTATCGCCTGATGCACATGGCCACGGCGGCGTTCGTAGCCACGGCCTTCTTCGTGGGTGCCTCCGCGGCCTGGCATTTGCTGCGTGGCAAGGACAACCCGGCGATCCGCAAAATGCTCTCGATGGCCATGTGGATGGCGTTGATCGTCGCGCCGATCCAGGCGGTCATCGGCGACTTCCACGGCCTCAATACACTTGAGCATCAACCGGCGAAAATCGCTGCGATCGAGGGGCACTGGGAAAACAAGGGTAACGAGGCGACTCCGCTGATCCTGTTCGGCTGGCCGGACATGAAGGAGGAGAAAACCAAATTCGCTGTCGAGATTCCGTACCTGGGCAGCCTGATCCTGACCCACTCGCTGGACAAGCAAGTCCCGGCGCTCAAGGAGTTCCCGCCTGAAGACCGGCCAAATTCGACCATTGTGTTCTGGTCGTTCCGGATCATGGTGGGCCTGGGCATGCTGATGATCTTCACCGGTTTGTGGAGCCTGTGGCTGCGCAAGCGCGACACCCTCTACACCTCGCGACCGTTCCTGTACCTGGCGTTGTGGATGGGGCCGTCCGGCCTGATCGCGATCCTCGCCGGCTGGTTCACCACCGAAATCGGCCGTCAGCCGTGGGTGGTCTACGGCCTGATGCGCACGGCGGATGCGTCGTCCAACCATAGCGTCATGCAGATGAGCATCACCCTGATCCTGTTCGTCGTGGTGTATTTCGCCCTGTTTGGCGCCGGTCTTGGCTACATGATGCGCCTGGTGCGCAAGGGGCCGAAGATCGACGAAGGCAAGGAAACCAACGACGGAGGTCCCGGCCAGAAACGCACACCGGCCCGTCCGCTGTCCGCCGCCGACGACGATCACGCCGATGCCGGCCACAGCCTGACCAAGGAGATTTGAATCATGGGTATTGATCTTCCGCTGATCTGGGCCGTGATCATCATCTTCGGCATCATGATGTACGTGGTCATGGACGGCTTCGACCTGGGCATCGGCATTCTCTTCCCGTTCATTCCGGGCAAGACCGATCGCGATGTGATGATGAACACCGTCGCCCCGGTCTGGGACGGCAACGAGACCTGGCTGGTGTTGGGGGGCGCGGCTTTGTTCGGCGCGTTTCCGCTGGCCTATTCGGTGGTGCTTTCCGCGTTATACCTGCCGCTGATTCTGATGTTGATCGGGCTGATCTTTCGCGGCGTAGCCTTCGAGTTCCGCTTCAAGGCCAGGGACGACAAGCGCCACCTGTGGGACAAGGCGTTCATCGGTGGCTCGGTCACCGCGACGTTCTTCCAGGGTGTGGCACTCGGTGCGTTCATCGATGGGTTGCCGGTGGTCAACCGGCAATTCGCCGGTGGTTCACTGGACTGGCTGACACCGTTCACGATGTTCTGTGGCGCGGCGCTGGTGGTGGCCTATGCGTTGCTCGGTTGCACCTGGCTGATCATGAAGACCGAAGGCAAGTTGCAGGAGCAGATGCATGACCTGGCACGGCCATTGGCCTTCGTACTGCTGGCGGTGATCGGCATCGTCAGCATCTGGACCCCGTTGGCCCACGCAGAAATTGCCGCACGCTGGTTCACCATGCCGAATCTGTTCTGGTTCATGCCGGTGCCGATTCTGGTGCTGGTGACGATGTACGGATTGATCCGTGCCGTGGCCCGCAATGCGCACTACACGCCGTTCCTGTTGACCCTGGTGCTGATCTTCCTCGGTTATAGCGGTTTGGGCATCAGCCTGTGGCCGAACATCATCCCGCCGTCGATCTCGATCTGGGATGCCGCCGCACCGCCGCAAAGCCAAGGTTTCATGCTGGTGGGCACGCTGTTCATCATCCCGTTCATCCTGGGCTACACCTTCTGGAGCTACTACGTGTTCCGCGGCAAGGTCACCCATGAAGACGGTTACCACTAGTCCTATAGAAAACCTGTGGGAGCGAGCTTGCTCGCGATGGCGTCGGAAGCGACGCCATCAATCTTGAAGAGGATTGACGTTATGGCCGCCAAACATTCCCTGCACGACATTGAAGAAGCCGAAAAAAAACCGCTGTGGCAGCGGCTCGGCTGGTTGGCCCTGATCTGGGTCGGCAGCGTGGGCGCCTTGTTCATCGTCGCCAGCCTGATGCGTCTGTTCATGAACGCGGCCGGACTGACGACGCACTGACATCTCCCCCGCAGCCTCAAGGCGCGGATTTACAACCCTCCGACCGGAGGGTTTTTTTTGCCTGTTACTTACGCGCCTTGAGGATCACGAATTTCGGATTGGCTGCCACTTGCTCGACGCCACGGAACAATCGCGCCAGCTTGCTGTGGTAACCCAGGTGACGATTGCCGACGATGTACAGCGCGCCGCCCACAACCAGCGCTTCGCGTGCTTGCTGGAACATCCGCCAGGCCAGGAAGTCGCCCACGACCTGTTGCTGGTGAAATGGCGGATTGCACAGCACCACGTCAAGCGATTGCGGTTCCTGGCCGGCCAGGCCATCGCCGGCACGCACGATCACTTCCCGTTCACCCAACGCTGCGTGCCAGTTTTCGGCGGCCGATTGCACGGCCATGAACGATTCGTCCACCAGCGTGTAGTGGGCCTCGGGGTTTTGCAGGGCGCTGGCGATGGCCAGGACACCGTTGCCGCAACCGAGATCGGCGACCCGCGCCGAGCCAAGGTTTTTCGGCAGGTGTGGCAAAAACGCCCGGGTACCGATGTCCAGGCCTTCGCGGCAAAACACATTGGCGTGGTTGAGCAGTTCGATAGCCGGCTCGTCGAGCCTGTACCGCGTCGGGTAAGGCGACACAATCGGGGTTTTGTCTTCTGCCGTGGCAATCAATAACCGCGCCTTCTTCACCGCCAGCGAGGCTTGTACGGGGCCGATGTAGCGCTCCAGCAAGTCGCCCGCCGCCCGGGGCAGGTGCTTGATCATGGCCGCGGCGATCACTTGGGCGCCAGGTGCCAGTTGCCCTTGCAGACGGATCAGTTGCTCTTCCAGCAATGCCAGGGTTTTCGGTACGCGGATCAGTACGCAGTCGAATGGCCCGACAGGTGCCTCGCTGGCGGGGACGCTCGGTACCGCATCAAACGCCAGGCCGTTGCGCACCAGGTTCTTTTCCAGGCCCTGCAAGGCCAGGAACGAATCACCGCTGCTGACCACCCGCACCTTGCCCGCCAGGCTGGCCGCCAACGCGCCGAAACTGTCGTTGAGTACCAATACCCGCATCTCGGCCGTGGGCTGCTGCTCGGCAAGATAATTGAGCAGGTATTCATCAGCCGCATCGAATGCTTGCAGCGGTTCGTTCTGCTGTTCGGGCTGGCGGATCAGGTCGAGGCTGGCGAAGGGTGTTTCGAGCAAAGGCATGGGGCGGGGCTCTGGGTAATCAACGGGGGTAATCAACGGATGTCCCGCTGCCCTGAGGCGTTGGTGCGGGCGGAGCCGTCCGAGTGTACTGCGTCGTGAAGGTCTACACGCCATCACTCAGGAGGGACCGCAAATGGTACGTTTTTTTTGATCGGATTACCCGCAGGTTTTCCCGCTGTCGGGCGCTTTCAGATGGCTCCGGAGCGGTTCGCGGCCATGACTGCCGCCATCTTGTTGTTGACGCCGAGCTTTTCGATAGCCCTGTGCACATGAAAGTTGATCGTGCGTTCACTCAAGTTGAGGATCCTGGCAATTTCATAAGCCGTCTTGCCATCGGCCGACAGTTTCAATACATCGATTTCCCGCCGTGACAAGGAGGGGGCGTTAGTATGAACCGGTTTTTTTGGTTGCATCCCGATCGCCAGGGCGTGCAGGTGGCGACTGATGAACACCGAGAATCCAAGATTTTCGTACAGCTCATAGGCTGAAATCGGGCAATGGCTTCGGGCCAGGCTGAGAATGCTGCGCAGGCCGCTTTCTTCATCGTGGATTGCTTGCGACCAGCCATGCGCCAAGCCTTGCTGTTGCAGCAGTTGCCATAACCACGGGGTTGCGCAGAAGAGCTCTTTGCTCCAGAGCACGGGTAGCATGGAGTGATTGCAATAGGCCGCTACGGGGTCAATCTCGCTGGCGTTGCTTTGTTCATACTGTGTGTTCCAGTCGTGTGGATAGTTGTTCAGGTTGACGGGGCAGCAATCAGTGCGACTGTTCGCTGAAATGGTTGAAAAGGCACAAAATTTATATCCAAGGTTCCTGACGAAATTCAGTGATATTCGATAGGCCGTATTAATGTCCTGTGTTTGAGAAAGCAGTTGAAGCTGTGACTCCTTCCAGATTTCCATATACGGGGTCTCCAACAGTATGTTTCCGGAGGGTGCTTGTTTTGGATCCGAGATCCGGCACGTGACGGAGTGTAGGACATATCCGACAATTGTAGTTCGACGATTTTGCTCTTTTAACGGCTGAAAAAGTGTGTGCCAGGTTCTTAAGCCGTGTGTTAAATATTAAATGCCATTTGTCATTTTATATTGTCTGGTGTTTCTCACATCGAATAATCAATAAGTTGCACACTCAATAACACTACAAAATGTCTGTGTTTATGCTGCCGTCTTTGCGGGACACTGAGGTATCTATTGATTGGAGCCTTCCATGTCCGTCAGCGAAGAAAAATTTACCCGTCAGACCTTGCTCGAGGTTCATCCGTTGACCCCGAACCTGTTTACCCTGCGTGCCACGCGGGATGCGGGGTTTCGTTTTCGGGCGGGGCAGTTTGCCCGGTTGGGCGTCACCAGGGCAGATGGCAGCACGGTATGGCGCGCCTACTCCATGGTGTCCTCACCCTTTGACGAGTTCCTCGAGTTCTTTTCCATTGTCGTGCCGGGCGGTGAGTTCACCAGCGAGCTCAGCCGGCTGGTCGTTGGCGACAAATTGCTGGTCGACCGCCAGGCCTTTGGCTACCTGACGCCGGACCGTTTTGTCGATGGGCGCGATCTATGGCTGTTATCCACCGGAACCGGCGTGGCGCCGTTCCTGTCGATACTGCAGGACTTCGAAGTCTGGGAGCGATTCGAGCGGATTATCCTGGTCTATAGCGTTCGTGAAGCCCGGGAGCTGGCTTATCAGGAACTGATCGCGGGGCTGACGCAACGTGACTATCTGGCCGAGTACGCGCACAAACTGCAATTCATCACCACGGTCACTCGTGAACAGCATCCTGGCGCATTGAATGGGCGGATCACCACACTGATTGAAAGCGGCGAACTGGAGCGCACCGCAGGTGTTGCGCTGACGCCTGAACACTCACGGGTCATGCTGTGCGGAAATCCGCAGATGATCGATGACACGCGCAAGCTGCTTAAACAGCGTGACATGCACTTGAGCCTCAGCCGGCGACCCGGTCAGGTGGCGGTGGAAAACTTCTGGTAAAAAAACGGCGCCTCGAAGGCGCCGTTTTATGCGGGGGCGGTCAAGGCCGGTTGTTCTGGGCCTTGAGCAAGTCGCGGATCTCTCCCAGCAACTCTTCTTCCTTGGTTGGAACCGGCGGCAGGCTCGGAGCCACGGCCTCTTCGCGCTTCAGGCGGTTGATGGCCTTGACGCCGACGAAGATCGCGAGGGCGACGATGATGAAGTCGATGATGGTCTGGATGAATTTGCCATAAGCCAGCACCACCGCCGGAGTCGCACCCTCTGCTGCCTTGAGCGTTATGGCCAGGTCACTGAAGTCCACGCCACCGATCAGCATCCCGATTGGCGGCATGACCAGGTCACCGACAAACGATGTGACGATCTTGCCGAAGGCTGCGCCGATGATGATGCCGACGGCCATGTCGACCACGTTGCCTTTGACCGCGAAGGCCTTGAACTCGTTTAGCACGCCCATAGGTTATTTCCTTGTTACAGATGAGGTTGATGAACGCAGTGTAAATCAGCCAATCGCATTCTGCTCGAATCAACGGTCTGCCGTGCTTGCCAGCAATCGATTCGGGTGGTCATGGAGAACTCGCCGATTGATCTCATTTGTGGGCCGGCCAGCCCTTCTGCGGCGGTTCGCTTACGGCTTTTTTCAGCGATATGACTTCGCTGTGTGAGCGAACCAGGTTGAAGTGCCCTCCTTGAGTTGGGATGTTGAAATTGTTCGGGTAATTGTTAAACAAAAAAGTCGGTGTTGAAAATTTATTGCAGTTGCAATGCTGTTAACTGTTTCGTTAGTTTGGAGCTCGCTTTGTTTGAGTGTTTTTGAAGTTATGCATCAGGTGTATAAATGAATAAAGCTTGTATAGGTTTTTAAGGGGGCAGTAAGGTACGTCTCAAGTGTTTGTTGAGTATGTTGGGTAAAAACTTATACAAGGATTTATCGCGGTCATATTTCAAAAAAGTACGAATAGATTATGGCTATTTGAAATCATCCAGAAGATTGCAAAATATCTGGCCGCACTCGCGTGCCTCAGCTGAGCTATCATCGCGTTTTTTTCCGGGAGTTCCGATGGCCAAGGCCAAGCGCATGTACGGCTGCACCGAGTGCGGCTCAACCTTCCCCAAATGGGCCGGGCAGTGCGGTGAATGCGGGGCCTGGAACACGCTCACCGAAACCATGGTGGAAAGCGGCGGGGCAGCCGCCCCCAGCGGTCGTACCGGCTGGGCCGGCCAGCAGGCGCAGATCAAGACGCTGGCTGAAGTCAGTGTCGAAGAAGTGCCTCGCTTCTCCACCGCTTCCAGCGAGCTCGACCGGGTTCTGGGTGGTGGTCTGGTGGATGGCTCGGTGGTGCTGATAGGTGGCGATCCGGGCATCGGCAAGTCGACCATTCTGTTGCAAACATTGTGCAACCTCGCCAAGAGCATGCCGGCGCTGTACGTCACCGGTGAAGAGTCCCAGCAGCAAGTGGCCATGCGTGCGCGACGCCTGGGGTTGCCTCAGGATCAACTGCGGGTCATGACCGAAACCTGCATCGAAGCCATCATTGCCACGGCCCGCCAGGAAAAGCCCAGGGTGATGGTGATCGACTCGATCCAGACGATCTTTACCGAGCAACTGCAATCGGCACCGGGTGGTGTATCCCAGGTGCGTGAAAGCGCGGCGTTGCTGGTGCGTTATGCCAAGCAGAGCGGTACGGCGATTTTCCTGGTGGGCCACGTCACCAAGGAAGGCGCGCTGGCGGGGCCTCGGGTTCTGGAGCACATGGTCGACACTGTGCTGTATTTCGAAGGCGAGTCCGACGGGCGCCTGCGTTTGCTGCGGGCGGTGAAGAACCGTTTCGGTGCCGTCAATGAACTGGGCGTGTTCGGTATGACCGACAAGGGCCTGAAAGAAGTCTCCAACCCTTCGGCGATTTTTCTGACCCGTGCCCAGGAGGAAGTCCCGGGCAGTGTGGTCATGGCGACGTGGGAAGGCACGCGGCCGATGTTGGTGGAGGTACAGGCGCTGGTGGACGATAGCCATTTGGCCAACCCGCGGCGGGTCACGCTGGGGCTGGATCAAAACCGGCTGGCGATGTTGCTGGCGGTGCTGCACCGTCATGGTGGCATTCCGACCCACGATCAGGACGTGTTTCTCAACGTGGTCGGCGGGGTCAAGGTGCTCGAAACGGCGTCCGACCTGGCGTTGATGGCAGCGGTGATGTCCAGTTTGCGCAACCGGCCCCTGCCTCACGATCTGCTGGTGTTCGGCGAAGTGGGGCTTTCCGGTGAGGTGCGACCGGTGCCGAGCGGTCAGGAGCGTTTGAAAGAGGCTGCCAAGCACGGCTTCAAACGGGCCATCGTGCCCAAGGGCAATGCGCCGAAGGAGGCGCCACCGGGGTTGCAGATTATTGCCGTAACCCGTCTGGAGCAGGCCCTCGACGCACTCTTCGAGTAACGCCAATCACCCTGTGTAGGAGCTGCCGCAGGCTGCGATCTTTTGCTCTCGCCATTAAAAGATCAAAAGATCGCAGCCTGCGGCAGCTCCTACACAGGGGTAGGTTCAGATTTCGATCAGTGCACCCAACTCTCGCTCGAGTTCGACCTCGTCGGCCAGGTTGAGCTCGATCAGTCGCCGCAGCCGTTCTATGGATTCCAGGCCGATGTGCAGGCAGACAAAGCCGAGTTGGCCATGGTCATCGTGGGCCAGTTGCGCATCCATGGTGATGTCGACGTCTTCGCTCAGATGAATGTCGACCAGAAAATCCTGCTGCGGATTGCCCAACCACGGATCGGGTCGCTCGATCAGCACCCCCTTGAGCGACAGATCAATCAACTTCACCGGCCAGGTGAACTCACCCTGACTCAAGTCAGTTCGGGCATCGAACGCAATACGTTTGAAGCGGCGACGGTCGGCAGGGTGCTCGCTCATGGCACGGTCCTCGTAGATGTACGCTGACTATAGACCTGCATTCTTCAAGGCTGCCAGCGCTGGCAGGTGTCCAGACCTATGTCGGGGTATGGTCTTTGCCGTCAGGAGCGCTAAACTCGGGGTGGCTGTCTTTCTTGTCCACTCTGGCTGGAATAATAAAATGAAAAATAATAATAGCCCGCTACGCCATCTGCCCTGGCTGGTGCTGGCAATCGTAGGTGCGTGCGCCCTGGGTGTCGTGGCATTGCGCCGAGGTGAGGCAATCAATGCCTTGTGGATTGTGGTCGCTGCCGTGGCCATCTATCTGGTCGCCTACCGCTACTACAGTCTGTTCATCGCCAACAGCGTCATGCAACTCGACGCGCGACGGGCCACTCCCGCCGTGATCAACAATGACGGTCTGGATTACGTTCCGACCAATAAACACATTCTCTTCGGTCACCACTTCGCGGCCATTGCTGGCGCAGGGCCGTTGGTCGGCCCGGTATTGGCGGCGCAAATGGGCTACCTGCCCGGCACGCTGTGGCTGATCGCCGGTGTGGTGCTTGCCGGTTCGGTGCAGGACTTCATGGTCCTGTTCATGTCCACCCGCCGCAACGGCCGCTCCCTGGGCGACATGGTCCGCGAAGAAATGGGCCGTATCCCCGGCACCATCGCGCTGTTCGGCTGCTTCCTGATCATGATCATCATCCTTGCGGTGCTGGCGCTGATCGTGGTCAAAGCCTTGGCCGAGAGCCCGTGGGGCATTTTCACGGTGATGGCGACCATCCCGATCGCGATGTTCATGGGCATCTACATGCGCTACATCCGCCCGGGCCGCATCGGTGAGATCTCGGTGATCGGCGTGCTGTTGCTGCTGGGCTCGATCTGGCTCGGCGGGCAGATTGCCGCGGATCCGGTGTGGGCCAAGGCGTTCAGCTTTACTGGCGTACAAATCACCTGGATGCTGATCGGCTACGGTTTCGTTGCCGCGGTGTTGCCGGTGTGGCTGATCCTGGCACCCCGTGACTACCTGTCGACCTTCCTGAAAATCGGCACCATCGTCGCCCTGGCCATCGGCATCCTGGTGACCATGCCCGAGCTGAAAATGCCGGCCCTGACCCAGTTCATTGACGGCACCGGCCCGGTCTGGAAGGGCGGTCTGTTCCCGTTCCTGTTCATCACCATCGCCTGTGGCGCGGTCTCGGGTTTCCACGCGCTGATCTCTTCCGGTACCACGCCGAAGCTGCTGGATAACGAAACCAATGCCCGCTACATCGGTTACGGCGGCATGCTGATGGAATCGTTCGTAGCCATCATGGCGATGGTCGCCGCCTCGGTAATCGAGCCTGGCGTGTATTTCGCCATGAACAGCCCGCCGGCCGTGGTCGGCGGTGATGTGGTGGCCGTTGCGACAGCCGTCAGTAACTGGGGCTTTGCGATCACGCCGGAAGCCCTGCAAGCAGTGGCCCATGACATTGGTGAAACCACCATCCTGGCCCGTGCCGGTGGTGCGCCGACCCTGGCGGTGGGGATCGCGCAGATCCTGCACAGTGTTCTGCCGGGCGAGAACACCATGGCGTTCTGGTACCACTTCGCGATCCTGTTCGAAGCGCTGTTCATCCTGACCGCGGTCGACGCCGGTACCCGTGCCGGGCGCTTCATGCTCCAGGATCTGCTCGGCTCGTTCGTGCCTGCCCTGCGCCGCACCGAGTCCTGGACCGCCAACCTGATCGCCACCGCCGGTTGCGTGGCCATGTGGGGTTATCTGCTGTACCAGGGTGTGATCGACCCGCTGGGCGGCATCAACACCTTGTGGCCGCTGTTCGGTATCTCCAACCAGATGCTGGCCGGTATCGCGCTGATGCTCGGCACCGTGGTGCTGATCAAGATGAAACGCCAGCGCTACATTTGGGTGACCCTGGTGCCAGCCATGTGGTTGCTGATTTGCACCACCACCGCCGGCTTCATCAAACTGTTCGACGCCAACCCGGCGATCGGCTTCCTGTCCCTGGCGAAAAAATACAGCGATGCCTTGGCTAACGGCCAGATCATCGCCCCGGCCAAGGACATTACGCAGATGCAGCACGTAATCTTCAATGCCTACACCAACGCCACGCTGACCGCGCTGTTCCTGTGCGTGGTGTTCAGCATCCTGTTCTTCGCGCTCAAGATCGGTATTTCCGCCTGGGGCAGCAAAGAGCGTACGGACAAAGAGGCGCCATTCCAGGCGCTGCCAGAAGCGTGATCGAGGATCTGCATCATGTTCAATGACTTGAGTCGCCTCGGTAAATACCTCGGTCAGGCCGCGCGCCTGATGGTCGGCATGCCCGACTACGACAACTACGTCGAGCACATGCAGACCAAGCACCCGAACAAACCGGTGATGGACTACGAGGCGTTCTTCCGCGAGCGTCAGGAAGCCCGTTACGGTGGCAAGGGTGGGCCGAAGTGCTGTTGATCCGGCTTTCGGATTAACGGCAATCCCTGTGGGAGCGGGCTTGCTCGCGAAAGCGGTGTGTCATTCAACATTCATGTCGACTGACACGACCCCTTCGCGAGCAAGCCCGCTCCCACATTTGTTCTGTGTTGTGTTTTCATCTTGTGAAAAAGGAGATCCAGTTTGTCCTCCCCCATCCCGGTCACGATCCTCAGCGGCTTCCTCGGCGCCGGCAAGACCACCCTGTTGCGTCACCTGCTCAAGGCCGAGCACGGCCTGAAAATCGCCGTGATCGAGAATGAATTCAGCGACGCCGGAATCGATACCCAGTTGTTGGGCGATGAGCCGGTCCAAGTAATGACACTCTCCAACGGCTGCGTCTGCTGCACCATCCATACCGACCTGACCAAAGCGCTTTATCTGTTGCTCGAACGTCTGGATCAGGGCGACATTGCCTTCGACCGCCTGGTGATCGAATGCACCGGCCTGGCCGACCCGGCACCCGTGGCGCAAACCTTCTTTATCGATGAAGAACTGCGCGAGCGCTACATCCTCGACGGCATCATCACGCTGGTCGACGCGGCACATGCCGACTCGCACCTGGCCCAGACCATCGCCCAGGCACAGATCGGTTTCGCCGACCGCTTGCTGGTGAGCAAGCGCGATCTGATAGACGAGCCGACCTTCAGCGCGTTGAGCGAGCGCCTGGCCCGCATCAACCGTCGCGCCCCGATCCGCGTGGTCGACCACGGCAAGATCGACCTGGCTGAATTGCTGGATGTGCGCGGTTTCAATCTCAATGCCGACCTCGGTGGCGGTGTGAGTTTGCGACCGGTCAGCCAGGCACCGTCCATCGATCGTATTTCCAGTCTGGTCCTGCGCACTGAAAAGCCGCTGGATATCGATAAGCTCAGCGAGTTCATGAACGAACTCCTGGAAGAGCATGGCAAGCAGTTGCTGCGCTACAAAGGCGTATTGAACATCCTTGGCGAACCACGGCGCATGGTGTTTCAGGGGGTACTGAAGCTTTATGGGTTCGACTGGGATACCGAGTGGGCTGAAGACGAAGTTCGCGAGAGCGTGATCGTGTTCATTGCTGACGATTTGCCGGAAGAGAAAATTCGTGAGGGGTTTGCACGGGTGGCGGCGGACTGAGGTTTTTATGGCATCTTTGAGGACGCCATCGCGGGCAAGCCCGGCTCCCACAGGTTTCTGGTTGAACAGCTCATCCTCGAACACTGTGGGAGCGGGCTTGCCCGCGATGCAATCTAGCCGGCAACACAATGTTCACGGGTTGTATTGAGCAGTGTCTGTTCCAGATGATCCAGATGCCGGTTAATCAGCATGGTCGCTGCCGCAGTATTTCCACATTCAACAGCATCAACAATCGCCAAATGATCCTGCCAGGCACAACAACTGTGCATCTGCTCCCCACACTGCGCAATCGCCAACGAAGTCAGTGGGACAAGGCTCTCAAGAAAATGCGCTAGCGGTGCATTTCCCGCCATTTGTGCCAGCTGCAAATGAAACTCTCCCGACAAACGAATCGCCCGGCCACGCTCGGCGCATTGACGCTCGTTTTCGACCAGTGTCCGCAGGCGCTTCAAGTCTTGTGCGCACGCTCGTTGAGCGGCCAGCCGCAACAGCATGATCTCGGCCAGTCGACGGGCATGCAGTGTCTGCCGGGTCTGCTCGACATCAGGCTCAGTGACGCGGGGACGATGGTTGGCGCGAAGGAGGATGATGTGCTGATGGGACAGTCGCATCAGCACCTCACGCATGTCGCTGCGCCTTGCACCGAACATCTGCGCAAGGCTTTCTTCCGTAAAGCGACTGGCCGAATGGATGCGCAGTTCGAAAATGGCCTCCAGGACCTGTGAATACAGATCATCCACTGAAGGGCGGACGGGCAGGGTAGCGAGTGTTTGTGGCGAGGCGAAGCGGTTCATGGCCGATCTCCAGTTCGAAGAGGTTTCAACTGCCGAGGTTGTCTTCCGGGATGTTCAGTTCGATACCCATGCGTTGGCCTTCGCGCAGAATGTGCCGGCGCATCTCGGCGCTGGCCTGGGCGCTGTTCTTGCTGCGGATTGCCCGCACCACGGCTTCGTTTTCTTCAAGTCGCTCGGCCAGATGCTCCGGGGAGTTGCGCAGCACTTCGGCGCTTTGCTTGAGGGCATTGCTGGTTTGCTGCACCACACTCTGGAAGATCGGGTTCGATGTCAGCGTGAACAATTCTTCGTGGAACGCGATGTAGGCGTTTACGCCGGCTTCACTGTCACGGGCTTCCAGGGCTTCGCGCATGTCCATCAGGGTCAGGCGCAGTTGCCCGACCTCCTTGCTGCTGATGGATTGCGCGACGAGGCCGACGATGAATGGCTCAAGGGTGTAGCGCAGTTGCAGCACGTCTTCCAGGCTCGCTGCGGCCAGCGCGTTGTCATGGGCCTGGCTGTCGGCGAGATTGGCTTCGAGCACCACCACGCCTTTGCCCGGCATCGAGCGCACCAGCCCGAGGGTTTCCAGAACGATGACGGCTTCACGCAGGCTCGGACGGCTGATACCCAGTTGTTCGGCCAGTTCACGTTGCCCCGGCAGCATTTCGCCGGAGCGCCACTGACCTCGGGCCAAAGCGGCCCGAAGTTTTTCTACCACTGAGTTGACGACGGTTGATGAGGTAATCACGTGTTCGCTCCATGAGCCGTGCCTGCGGTCGGCAGGCACGGCGATCATTCAGAATTCTTTGGCTGCCGCTTGAGCAGCCGGTTTTCTCGGCTGAAAGGTGTAACCGGCCTGGCCCGAAAGTACCTTGTTCGCCCGCTGCACATCGATGTCCTTTTCCCAGCGCGCGATGGCCACGGTCGCCACACAGTTGCCAATCAGGTTGGTCAGCGCCCGGCCGATGCCCATGAACCAGTCCACGGCCAGCACCAGTACCAGGCCCACCACCGGAATTGCCGGAATGGCTGTCAGGGTGGCCGCCAGAATCACCAGCGCCGAGCCGGGAATACCGTGGGCGCCTTTGGATGTGATCAGCGACACCAGCAGAATGGTCAGCAGGTCAGTCATGGCCAACGGCGTGCCGGTGGCGTTGGCGATGAACACGATGGCCAGGGTCAGGTAGATCGAGAAACCGTCGAGGTTGAACGAGTAACCCGTTGGAATCACCAACCCGACCGTCGAACTGCCGATGCCCAGGTGCTCAAGCTTGCGCATGATTTGTGGCAGCACCGCGTCGGACGAAGCGGTGCCCATGACGATCAGCAGTTCTTCGCGCAGGTACTTGAGCAACGGCCACATCTTCAAGCCGGAAAGGCGCATCACCAGGCCGAGAATCAGGGCCACGAAGGCAACACAGGTCAGGTAGAAGAGGCCGACCAGGCTGCCCAGGTGCTGCAGCGAATCCAGGCCATATTTGCTGGTGGTGAAGGCGATCGCACCGAATACACCGATCGGTGCCAGTCGCACGATCATGCCCATGATGCGGAAGATTACGTGGCTGAGTTCATTGATCAGCCGCGAAATTCCCGATGCCGCCTCGCCCACCAGGTTCAGGGCACTGCCGAACAACACTGAAAACAGCAGGACCTGCAGGATGTTGTTATCGGCAAAGGCACCGATCACCGAAGTCGGAATCAGGTCCATCAAGAACTGCGTAGTGGTGTGCATGTGCTGACTGCGCTGGGCAATATCGCCCATGTCGGCTGCGGAAAGCTGCTCCAGGTGAATGTTCGCGCCGCTGCCGATACCGGTGCTGAAGGCGAACACCAGGCCAATCACCAGGGCGATGGTGGTCAGCACCTCGAAGTAGATCACCGATTTCAGACCGATGCGCCCGACCTTTTTCAGGTCGCCGGCACCGCTGATGCCGCTGACCACCACGCAGAACACGATCAAGCCGATGAGCATCTTGATCAGCTTGATGAAACCGTCGCCGAGGGGTTTGAGTTGGGCGGAGTATTCGGGAAGGGTCAGCCCGCAGACGATGCCGAGCACCAGTCCGAGAATCACTTGGAGGAAGATTGAACGCGAGCACCATCTGAGCATGGGAGGAATCCTGGTCGGTGTCCTGGCTGCCGACGCTGTAGCGCATCAGATTCAGGACTTAATTATTGTGGTCTTACCGGTATGTCCAGTGCAGGCGCAGTCTAGGCGCTGTTTTGTGGGATTCGCAAGGGGAAATTGCATAATTGGCATGACCGGTCTTACCAGTTGTGTGGGAAGCCTCGACCTTGAGCCTTTTCATATGAAAAAATGCCAGTCGGCTGGGCTGACTGGCATCGGGTGTCACTGCTGGACCCTTGAGCGGTGGTTCACAGCGGGAGGTTTATTGCCCTGATTTATTGCCGTTTGCTCAACCTACACCGGGGACGTTGCGCTCAATAATCTGCAGTCTGAAAGCTACAAGACTGCCGCCGCGGTTTTGCTCATCAGTGAAAACTGGAAAGGTGGGTGGACCGCCATAGGTGTGAACCATTCGGCGTTGCGGCCCGGTTGCAAGATAGATGTCACTGACGTCGTTTGGTATTTCATCCAGTTTCACAACAACGCTGTCACTGTTAAGGATGCGGAAGTAAGTTGGGTCATCTCCAGTGAACATGCTCAAGTTGCGAGGCGATCCTTCCATGCTGGCAGTTTTAGTGAACTGTCCGACTCCGTCTCTCTCTTTAATCCTGATGGTGTACACGTCGTCGTGATAGGTGAACAAGAAGATTTCGGGAGTGACACCTTCCCCGTAGCTCAGTTCTTGGGGGTTGTCGTTAAGTATGAGTTGATGAAATTCGCGCCATTCATTTGCAAGTTCGGGATCTTCGAGCAGCTTTGATATGACTTTGCGGGCTTCTGCCACTGGTTTGTCACCGACAAAAAGTTTGGCAGTGAATGATTGACTGTCTGTATTTTGCATGATGTATACCTCTTCCGTGAGATCGGGTGTTTGATTTTGGTTGTTTTAAATTACAGTGTGTTCAGAGTGCTGATGAAACATGGCGTTGGAGGATTTTCAGTTCAAGGAACAAAGTTCGGCCGCGATTCTTCAGGTCGGTTAGCACCGGGAAACTAGGTTGATCGCCATAGGTTAGAACCTCCCTGTGTTGCGGTCCGGATCGTAAACGAATTCTATTGAGTTCGTTTGGCATGTCATCCAGCTTCGCATATTCGCCCTGATAAATGATCCGAAAATAAGTAGGATCATCGCCATCGAAGACGGTTAAGTTGCGTAATTCACCCTCCATGCTTGCAGTGTTTGTGAACTGACCGTTTTCGTCTGCAATCTTGATGGTATAAACATCGTCGTGATAAGCGAAAAGGAAGGTTTCGGGGACTACTTCTTCGCCGTAACTCAGGAGGTTGCTGGAATAGATGAGTTTTTTTCGGAAGACTCCAGCCCAATACTCTGAGACTTCAGGGGCTGCGAGCTTCTTTTCAAGTATCTTGCGGGATATGGCTAAGGGTGTGTTATTGACAAAAAGTTGCGCGGTGAACGATTGATTTACATCCATGGCTTGCATGATCTATTTCTCTTTCGTGATGTGTGAATAACACTCGTTGTTGTGTTGTAAGTAACTCGGATGGTTCGTTGTTTGTAGTGACTTTGATGGAGGTTATCATGGGTTTTTAAAGTTGGGATCCTGGTTGTGTTTCAAGATAATAGATGTTGGTCGGTAAGGTTAAGGGCTGCTATTTGGGATAAGTATATAGTTGGTGGTACATTTTTTTTGAAGCTATCAGTATCGATTCGCAAGGGGATTGATATAGGTAGTTAGAAATCCCAGGCGTAAAAAAACCGGCACAAGTGCCGGTTTTTTAACTGCGATTGAACGGGGCTGATTAAGCGCCGTACACCGGCAGCTTCTTGCAGATGGCCTTGACCTTCTCACGAACGGCGTCGATCACCGCTTCGTTGTTCAGGTCAGCCAGGATGTCGCAGATCCAGCCAGCCAGTTCCTTGCACTCTGCTTCCTTGAAGCCACGAGTGGTCACAGCCGGAGTGCCGAAGCGCAGGCCGGAGGTCACGAACGGGGAGCGTGGATCGTTTGGCACGGAGTTCTTGTTCACGGTGATGAACGCTTTGCCCAGAGCGGCGTCGGCGTCTTTACCGGAGATTTCCTGCTTGATCAGCGACAGCAGGAACAGGTGGTTCTGAGTACCGCCGGAAACCACGTCGAAACCGCGCTCGATGAATACGCTGGCCATGGCCTGGGCGTTTTTCACCACTTGTTGCTGGTAAGCCTTGAACTCAGGCTGCAGCGCTTCCTTGAAGCAGATCGCCTTGGCTGCGATCACGTGCTCCAGCGGGCCGCCCTGGGCGCCCGGGAATACTGCGGAGTTCAGCTTCTTCTCGATGTCGGCGTTGGCGCGAGCCAGGATCAGGCCACCACGTGGACCGCGCAGGGTCTTGTGGGTGGTGGTGGTCACGACGTCAGCGAATGGAACCGGGTTCGGGTAGACGCCAGCGGCGACCAGACCGGCCACGTGGGCCATGTCGACGAACAGGTACGCGCCAACCTTGTCGGCGATTGCACGGAAACGCGGGAAGTCGAGGATCTGCGAGTAGGCAGAGAAACCGGCCACGATCATTTTCGGCTTGTGCTCAACGGCCAGGCGCTCGACTTCGTCGTAGTCGATCAGGCCATTGGCGTCGATGCCGTACTGGATGGCGTTGTACAGCTTGCCCGAGGACGAAACGCTGGCACCGTGGGTCAGGTGACCGCCGTGGGCCAGGCTCATGCCCAGGATGGTGTCGCCAGCCGACAGCAGGGCCAGGTAAACGGCGCTGTTGGCTTGCGAACCGGCGTGCGGCTGAACGTTGGCGTAGTCGGCACCGAACAGCTCTTTGGCGCGATCGATAGCCAGTTGCTCGACGATGTCGACGTACTCGCAGCCACCGTAGTAGCGCTTGCCCGGGTAGCCTTCGGCGTACTTGTTGGTCAGTACCGAGCCTTGGGCTTCCATCACAGCAGGGCTGGTGTAGTTTTCCGAAGCGATCAGCTCAATGTGCTCTTCCTGGCGCTGAGCTTCTTGCTCCATGGCGGCAAAGAGATCGGCGTCGTACTTGGCAATAGTCAAATCACGGCTGAACATGGCGGTCCTCAGGGATCGGGGGCGGAAAAGGGGGGCATTCTAACCCAATGGGTTTTAGATGGCATATGAAACGGCATCATGTCGCAGACGAATGGGATTCAGCTTCAAGCTGCAAGCCACAAGCTGCAAGTCAAAAGCGGAGTGGCCTTCGCTTGTAGCTTGCCGCTTGAAGCTGCTCTTTATGTTCGATTGATTGGAACTGTCAGCTCCAATCAATCGAACATGAAGAGGGCATCATTGCTGAACTGCCCTTCGAACCGCCCCGCCGGCATCGGCCGCCCGAACAGATAACCCTGCACCTCGTCGCAACCGTGTTCCCTCAGAAAATCAAGCTGCTCGTGGGTCTCGACACCCTCGGCGATCACCGCCAGGTTAAGGCTGTGAGCCATGGCGATGATCGCCCGGGCGATCTGCGCATCCTGTTCGCCCGACGGCAATCCGTCGACGAAGGTGCGGTCGATTTTCAGCACGTCGATCGGGAACTGCTTGAGGTAGTTGAGCGATGAGTAACCGGTACCGAAATCGTCGACTGCGATGCTCAGGCCGAGGTTCTTCAGGCCGTCGAGGATCTGCATCGCCTCGCTGACTTCGCGCATCAGGATACTTTCGGTGAGTTCCAGTTCCAGGCATGCCGGCGGCAGGCCGGTTTCCTTGAGGATGGTGGCGATTCGGGTACCGAGCTGGCCGTCGGAGAACTGCCGCGCCGAGATGTTCACCGACACCTTCGGCACCCGTACCCTGGCCTGATGCCAGGCCTTGAGTTGACGGCAGGCTTCGCTGATCACCCAGTCGCCGACATCCACCACCAGCCCGAGCTCTTCGAGCACCGGAATGAAATCCCCCGGCGGCACCAGCCCGCGGCGGGGATGGCGCCAGCGCAGCAGCGCCTCGGCACCTGTCAGGCGCTTGCCGTCGCCGCTGAACTGCGGCTGGTAATACAGCACGAATTCGTTCTGTTCCAGGGCATGGCGCAAATCGCTTTCCAGTTCCAGTCGCTCCAGGGCGCTGGCGTTCATGTCCGCCTGATAGAACTGGAAGTTGTTCTTGCCACGCTCCTTGGCGTGGTACATCGCGGTGTCGGCGTTCTTCATCAACTGGCTGAGCTCGTTGCCGTCCTGCGGGCTCAGGGCGATGCCGATACTGGCCGTGACGAAGAACTCGCGGCCCTCGAGCACGAAGGGTTTCACCAGGCTGGCGAGAATCTGTTCGGCCACGTGGATGGCCCGGTTCAGGGCGATCTCCCGGTTGGCTCGCGGTTGCAGGAGCAAGGTGAACTCGTCACCGCCCATGCGCGCCACCGTGTCGTCATCGTCTACGCAACCGAGCAGGCGCGTGGCCATCTCCTTGAGCATGCGGTCGCCGGCGGCGTGGCCCAGAGAATCGTTGATCGGCTTGAAGCGATCGAGATCGAGGAACATCAGCACCACCCACGACTTCTGCCGTTCGGCCGATTGCAGTGCCGTGTGCAGGCGATCCTGGAACAGCGTGCGGTTGGGCAGGTGGGTCAGGGCGTCGTAGTAGGCGAGGCGATGAATCCGCTGCTCGCTGGCCTTGCGCTCGCTGATGTCGCTGAAGAAGCACACATAACTGGCCAGATCGCCTTCGTCGTCGAGCACGGCGGTAATCCCGACCCAGGCCGGGTAATGCTCGCCGTTGCGGCGCTTGAGCCAGACTTCGCCTTCCCAGGTACTGTGCTGGCCCAATTGCTTGAGCACATAACGCAGGTGGGCTTCCTGCTGATCGTCGACGGTCAGCATGTTCGGCAACTGATCGAGCACCTGCTCCACGGCATAGCCGCTGACACGGCTGAAAGCTTCGTTGGCCTGGACGATGTAGCCGGCCGGGTCGGTGATCAGGATCGCCGAGGTCGAGTGCTCGAATACCGTGGCGGCCATGCGCAAGTCTTTTTCGGCCCGGCGTTGTTGGCTGATGTCGCGGCCGACGCCGAGCACGCCTTCGAACGTCCCGTGTTCGTCCCAGACCAATACCAGGCGCAGTTCGATGGGGATCTTGCGCCCGTCGGCCCGCAGGCAATCGAACAGGAACAGTTGGGTTTGTACCTGGCTGCGTAACACTGCCAGTTGGTCCGGCTGGTCCAGCGCCTTGCTGACCCGGTCCATCAGGTGGTAGATGCCGGTCAGTTGTTGCGGGTTGGCGATGGTCGATTGCCAGCCGTTCTGGAAAATCCACTCGGCGTCATAGCCCAGCACGGCTTGCACCGAAGGGCTGACGTAATTGAGGTTAAGGCGGCTGTCAGTGGAGAAAATCACGTCGCTGATGCTTTCGGCGAGCATGCGATAGCGCTGCTCGCTGTCGCGCAGGGATTCGCTGGCTTCGATCTGGTCGGTGATGTCCTTGGCCACGCCGATGATCCGTGTGACCTGATCCTCGTTGTCCCGCGCCAGTGCCTGCTCGCGAATCTCGAAGCGTCGCCACAGGCCGTCCCGATGGCGGAAACGCAACTGACACTGCATCAACTGGCGATAACCGGCCTGGCGCTGGACCTGGCGGGAGCGGTGGTAATAGTCGGCGTCTTCGGGGTGCAGGAGGATTTCCCAGAAATATTCGCCCATCTGGTGCAGTTCGGTGCGGTTGTAACCCAACGTCTGGCCCAGATGGTGGTTGCTGTAGATCATGCGCTGGCTGATCACATCCTGCACATACAGATGGTCCGGTACGGTGCGCACCACGTCCGACCAAAACCCTTCGCGCTCTTGCAACGACAACTCGATGAGCTTGCGGCTGGTGATGTCGGTGATGCTCAAAATCACCGATTTATAATCGTCCTGGGTTTGCGGCAGGCGCAGTACCAGCCACAGGTGTTGGTCGCGACCGCCGGCATCCTGCAATTTGATTTCCAGCTCAAGCTGTTGCTGCTGATTGAGCACTGCATCGAGCACCTGGTTGCCGATGGCGGTGCCGTCCAGCGGATGGCCGTCGATCAGCAGCTTCCAGGCTTTATTGGCGTTATCGACATTGAGCAACTGCAGTGCGACCTGGTTGACCTCGGTGATCCGCAGTTCCTGCACCAGTTGTCGGCGTTTTTCCGGGATCGCCAGCCACGCTTGCAGTTGTTCGCTGTCCTGCAGGTGTGCCTTGTCGAAAAAGCTCTTCAGCCCGGACATGTCGAGGACACACAAGGCCACACCGGTGCCTTCGAAAATGTCCTGATAACGCCGGCGGCCTTCATTCAATTGGCGTTGACGCCGGCGCATGTTCAGCAAAGCGATGAACGGCAGCATGGAAAACGCCAGGCCCAGCAGGCATTTGCCGATGAACGCCGGCAGCAGTTCTTCCAGTACGCGCTGACGGTCAAACAAGCCGCGCAATTGCCAATCGCTGCTGCTCAGCGGAACCGTCAGCACACTGTTGGCGACATCGTCCTCGGTCAGTGTGCCCGGATTGACCGAGGGCAGCCCTTCGTCACGGCTGATGATCTGATGATTGATGCGGTTTTCCACCAGCCACAACGGACGGCTTCCGGTCTCGTTTTGCTTGGTCAAGGACGCAAAGAAGGTCGGTGTCAGGCGCAAGGCCCAGTAGCCCCGGGAACTGCCGCTGGCCTGATGCAACAATAAATGCACCACAGAACCATCGGTGGCATTGCTGAAGTAGTGCGCCTGGGCGTGGCTGCGGCGTACCAGTTCACCCAGGTAGTCGCTGTCTTCGCTGTCGGGAGCGCTGTCACTGATGACTTTCCCCGAGGGGCTGAGCAAGGCCAGGCTGCGCAGTTCCGGCAGCGACTGTTGCAGCTTGCGCAGCAGGGCCTGCAGTTCATCGGCATCCTGCGGTTGCTCGACGATGGGCAACAGGTTGAGGGCGATCTGCGCGTTGAGTGCCATGTTCAGGCTGACCTGAGCGGCCAGATCGGCGGTGTAGTCGATGGTGTATTGACGCTGGTTTTTCTGGGTTTCGCGCAACTGATCGAACAACTGCCAGAACAGCAATGCCAGCAACAACAACGCAAGTGTCGCCAAGGTGCCCTTCAAGGTCCCGCGCAGGGGGGAGCCGGGCGCTGTGGTCGGCGCACTGGAAGTCAGGGGCGGAGGGACATTGGACAAGCTGTAATCCTGCGGTTTGGCTGGACTGGCGCGACGTGCACTATAAGCCGGACGCCCGAAGGGCGGCTAGCATGCCTTGAGTTGTGGCGAAGTGCCAGCCCCAGCCCGTCGGCTGGACTGCCATCGGTCATTAAGGTAGCTTTGCCGGTTACGCGGGAGCGTTCCAGCTCCTAGACTCAGACTTTTTCAGCGCGCACGTATTGATAACCTCAAGCGAGCGACGCGCACGGTCTGGCCGGGCATTGCCTGCGCTCCAATCATTCATCAGTCACTGACCCTAGGTTCTCCATGGCTCAATACGTATTCACCATGCATCGGCTGGGCAAAGTTGTTCCGCCGAAGCGGGAAATCCTGAAAAACATTTCTCTGTCGTTCTTCCCCGGCGCCAAGATCGGTGTACTCGGCCTCAACGGTTCGGGTAAGTCTACGCTGCTGAAAATCATGGCTGGCGTTGACACCGAGTTCGAGGGCGAAGCCCGTCCGATGCCGGAGCTGAACATCGGCTACCTGCCGCAGGAACCACAACTGGATCCGACCAAGACCGTGCGTGAAGTGGTCGAGGAAGCGGTCAGCGTGATCAAGGACGCCCAGGCGCGCCTGGACGAGGTCTACGCGGCCTACGCCGATCCGGATGCCGATTTCGACAAACTGGCCGCCGAACAGGCCAAGCTCGAAGCCATCCTGCAAGCCAGCGACGGCCACAACCTGGAACGCCAGCTGGAAGTCGCCGCCGATGCGTTGCGTCTGCCGGCCTGGGATGCCAAGGTCGAACACCTGTCCGGTGGTGAAAAGCGTCGTGTGGCCCTGTGCCGTCTGCTGCTGTCCGCACCGGACATGCTGCTGCTCGACGAACCGACCAACCACCTGGACGCCGACTCCGTTGCGTGGCTCGAGCATTTCCTGCACGACTTCCCGGGTACTGTGGTTGCGATCACGCACGACCGTTACTTCCTGGACAACGTCGCTGGCTGGATTCTGGAACTCGACCGCGGCGCGGGCATTCCGTACGAGGGCAACTATTCGGGTTGGCTGGAAGCCAAGTCCGATCGTCTGGCTGCAGAATCCAAGCAGCAGTCGGCCCACGAAAAGGCCATGAAGGAAGAACTGGAGTGGGTGCGCAAAGGCGCCAAGGCCCGCCAGTCGAAATCCAAGGCTCGTCTGCAACGCTTCGAAGAGATGCAATCGCAGGAATTCCAGAAGCGCAGCGAAACCAACGAGATCTACATCCCGGCCGGTCCACGCCTGGGCGACAAGGTCATCGAATTCAAGAACGTCACCAAGGGCTACGGCGACCGCGTGCTGATCGACAACCTGTCGTTCTCCATGCCTAAAGGCGCCATTGTCGGCGTGATCGGCGGTAACGGTGCCGGTAAGTCGACCCTGTTCCGCATGCTGATGGGCAAGGAAACGCCGGATTCGGGCAGCATCGAAGTCGGCGAAACCGTGCAACTGGCTTGCGTGGACCAGAGCCGCGAAGACCTGGACGGCAGCAAGACCGTGTTCCAGCAGATTTCCGACGGTTCCGACCAGATCCGCATCGGCAACTACGAGATCCCGTCGCGCACCTACGTCGGTCGCTTCAACTTCAAGGGCGGCGATCAGCAGAAGTTCGTCAAGGACCTGTCCGGTGGTGAGCGTGGTCGCTTGCACCTGGCCCTGACCCTGAAAGAGGGCGGCAACGTCCTGCTGCTCGACGAACCGTCCAACGACCTCGACGTTGAAACCCTGCGTTCCCTGGAAGAAGCCCTGCTGGACTTCCCGGGCGCCGCCATTGTGATCTCCCACGACCGGTGGTTCCTTGACCGCGTCGCGACGCATATCCTGGCGTACGAAGACGACTCGCAAGCAGTGTTCTTCGAAGGCAACTACACCGAGTACGAAGCCGACCGTAAAAAACGCCTCGGCGAAGCGGCTGCCCAGCCGCATCGTGTACGGCACAAGAAGCTGGCCTGATATTGGGTTGGTTGCATAAAGAGCGGAGCCTTCGGGCTCCGTTTTTTTTGCGTTGGTTTTTTCAGGGATACCGTGGCGCATTCATCGCTGGCAAGCCAGCTCCCACAGGGTTTGGGTAATGCCCAAAATGTGTGCTCGGCTACAAAACTTGTGGGAGCTGGCTTGCCAGCGATGGCGATGTATTTGTTGGTGCAAGACTTGAGTTGCTCTCCCCATTCAGGTGCATGAATGACCTGGAAAACCGGGTGAATTTATATCATGTGCACCATTTAATTTCATTAATGCGACATTTTGCTCTGTTCTTGTGCGCGAATCGTTTGTTACAGTCCGGCTCAATCTCCTCCAACGACAATAAATTTGCCGAGACTTTTCCATGATCGAATCCGTCGAATCCTTCCTTGCGCGCCTGAAAAAACGCGATCCGGATCAACCCGAATTTCACCAGGCTGTCGAAGAAGTCCTGCGTACCCTGTGGCCCTTTCTTGAAGCCAATCCGCATTACCTGACCTCCGGCATCCTGGAGCGCATCTGCGAGCCGGAGCGGGCGGTGGTGTTTCGCGTGTCATGGGTCGACGACCAGGGCAAGGTCCAGGTCAATCGCGGGTTCCGCATCCAGATGAACAGCGCGATCGGCCCATACAAGGGTGGCCTGCGTTTTCACCCGTCGGTGAACATGGGCGTCCTGAAATTCCTCGCCTTCGAACAGACCTTCAAAAACTCCCTGACTTCACTGCCCATGGGCGGCGGCAAGGGTGGTTCCGACTTCGACCCCAAAGGCAAAAGCGACGCGGAAGTCATGCGCTTCTGCCAGGCCTTCATGAGCGAACTGTACCGCCACATTGGCGCGGACGTTGACGTGCCGGCCGGGGATATCGGTGTCGGCGCGCGGGAAATCGGCTTCCTGTTCGGTCAGTACAAGCGCCTGAGCAATCAGTTCACCAGCGTGCTGACCGGCAAAGGTCCAAGCTACGGCGGCAGCCTGATTCGTCCGGAAGCCACCGGTTTCGGTTGCGTGTACTTCGCCGAGGAAATGCTCAAGCGCCGTGGCCTGGCCGTGGAAGGTAAACGCGTAGCGATCTCCGGCTCCGGCAACGTCGCGCAATACGCGGCGCGCAAGGTCATGGACCTGGGCGGCAAAGTGATTTCGCTGTCCGACTCCGAAGGCACGTTGTATTGCGAAAGCGGTTTGACCGAGGAGCAATGGCTGGCGGTGCTGGAACTGAAAAACGTACAGCGCGGACGCATCCGTGAACTGGCCGGCCGTTTTGGCCTGGAGTTCCGCGCCGGTGAGCTTCCGTGGAACCTGAGCTGCGATATCGCGCTGCCGTGCGCGACGCAAAACGAACTGGATGCCGAAGCCGCTCGAACCTTGCTGCGCAATGGCTGCATCTGTGTGGCCGAGGGCGCGAACATGCCGACCACCCTGGAGGCGGTAGACCTGTTTATCGAGGCCGACATTCTGTTCGCGCCGGGCAAGGCGTCCAATGCCGGTGGCGTGGCGGTGAGCGGGTTGGAGATGTCGCAGAACGCCATGCGCCTGGCGTGGACCGGAGGTGAAGTGGACAGCAAGCTGCACGCGATCATGCAGTCGATCCACCACGCCTGCGTGCATTACGGCGAAGAGAATGGTCGGGTCAACTACGTCAAGGGCGCGAACATCGCCGGCTTCGTCAAAGTTGCCGATGCCATGCTGGCCCAGGGCGTGGTCTAAGTCGGCTCGATACGGATCACTTCAATCAGTTGATCCCCGGCAGGCCGCTGCCACAGCACTTCATCGTTGAGTCGTGCACCGAGCAGTGCCCGGCCCAGCGGTGAACCCCAATTGATCAGGCCATGGGCGGCATCGGCCTGATCTTCGCCCACCAGTTGTACCCGGCGTTCGGTGGCGTGTTCATCGGCGTAGGTCACCCAACTGCCGATCTGCACTTTCTCGGTCGACGTCGCGGCGGGTACCACCTGAGCGCTGCCCAGACGCTGCTTGAAGTAACGCAAATCTCGTTCGAGATCCGCCAGGCGCTGCTTGTCGGCCTGCTCGCCTTTTGCCGATTGTTCGGCGTGCAGGCTTTGCAGTTCGGCGACTTTACTCTGCAACAGGCTCAGGCCTTGCGGCGTGACGTAATTGGGCTGCGCGCTGACTTGCCGTTCGACGGGCTGATCGGCTTGCGCGGCGGCGTTATCTTCATTGACGAAGGCACGACTCATGAAAATCTCCCGATATAGGATTTGGGCCATGGTCGCAGGCATTTGGTTTCACTGGATGTCTGAAAGCGACTTACGGCGAGTGATAGGCCCGGGCAGCGTCCTGGTCTTTCTGTTGCTGCCAGGCTTTGTCGCGCTCTTGCAGATGACTATTGCGCCCATCCCCACTGTCCTGGTTATCCCGCATGGCCTGGCACTGACGAAAGCCATCACTCCAGCCTTCGGCGTACAACGGATCCTTGAGGTAGCGCGGGACATTCTTGCGGAACTCGCCGGTGATCGCCCCGGCGGCCTGCCGGCCACTGCTGCAACCGTCATCGAAGCCATCGGCGAAGGCGGGCGGGTAACCTTTGGCGAGCAGGTCATCGTGGGTTGACTGGCAACCTGCGATCAGCAACAACACAGCCAACCATCCTGCACACCGCCACATTTCACTCTCCCAGGCCGATACGTGGCCCATAGAGAAAGTCTAGAGGTGGATTCGTCGGGTGTATGTGAAAGCTGTGTACGCTTTTTGTCGAACGCCACATAACCCCCTGTGGGAGCGGGCTTGCTCGCGAATGCGATTTGTCATTCAAAATTAATGCTGACTGACACACCGCTTTCGCGAGCAAGCCCGTTCCCACAAGGGTACGTGGCGTTGGGGTCAGTAGTGGTACCACTTCAGCTCAAGCATCACTTCGTTCTCGGCCGACGCCAGATGGCTGAACTCTCGCTGGGCGCTCAAGCGCAGTCCGAGATTGCGGGAGATTTCCCATTGCTGATTCAGGCTCAGGCTGCGGCGCACTTCACCATTGGTGAAGTAATCGCCCTTGGCTTCGAGGCTTAGATTGCCCAGCGGGTTTTTCCACAGCACCCCACTGTTGAAACCGGCGGCCGGCGCGATGAATTCGGCGAAGTCGTTGTTGTGCTCGACACGCACAGTGCCCAGGACAAATCCGAGCATGTCCTCGCTCAGTTGCCAGGTTCCACCACCACCGCCGTTGACATGGCTGACCAGGGTTTGGTCATCGTGCTTGCCCGGCACTCGTTCCAGGCCCCCGGTGACTTGCCATGACAGCGGTTGAAGCAATTCGTTACGCGGAGTCAGGGAGCGAATGGTTGCCAGGTCCAGTTGCTGCACCTGCCAGTCGTTGCCTTCGTACTGGCGAAGTTTCAATTGCAGGATTTCGATCTGCGCGCCAAGGGGAAAGCTTTCGCTGTTGTCGTTGAGGTCGTGATAAGCCATGCGCAAGCCGTACTCGCCAAAGGCCTTGTCTCCACGGGTGCCGAGACCGAGCTGCCAGGTGCGCGACTCGTGACCGTCTTCAGGCAAGCCGGGTTGCGGGATATTCAGCTCCGGCGCCGGATTCTGGTTGATCGCCCGCAGCAGTTCGAAGCTGCGCTGGGCGCGCGCCGGATCGCGCTCCTGGCCGTTGGCGCGATAGCGCTCCAGGCGGTAGGCGGCATCGATGATCAGCGCCTGGCGGTCGCGGGGCTGAGCCTTGAATGTCGGATCCTGCAATTGATTCTGGTCGGCGCTGACTTTCAGCACCCATTGCTGTTCTTCAGGGTTCAACGGCTCGGCGCGACTGAGCAACTCGCGCTCTCGGGACGGGCGATACTGGATCGATTCCACCAGCCCGGCCGCTTTCACGGCCTTGACGGTGTCGGTGGGGATGGCCGTGAGCGGGAATTGCTCGGTCAGGCGCAGGCCCGGGCGAGCCACTTGCAGCAGTTCCAGCAAGCGGTATGAGCAGTTTTCGTCGAAGAAGAAATAGTCGAATTTGATCTGTTTCAGCTCCCAGACGTGCTCGACCATGCGCGCGGTTTCCTGTGGGGTCAGGTTAAGGCGGTATTCCCACAGGTCGCGGTTTTCCAGGCTGCGGTATTCCGAGAGCTTTTCCTGATAGGGCACCATCGCGAACAGGCCGGGATAACCGCCCATCAGGCCTTTCCAGGCATAGATGATGCTGTTGTCCGAGCCCTCGATGTAGGCGCCGAAGTTGATCGCGTAACTGAGCAGCGAAGTCTTGTCGCTCTTCACTTCAGCCTGGTCGATGCGCAGCAGGGTATGGCCGAACATCGAGGATGGGCTGTTCAGGTAAGCTGCCGGGAAGATCATCACCGCGCTGTCGGGCGAGACGTCCTTGAACCATTGTTTGAACGCTGCGCAGTCCGGCGTTGGCAGACCGGTCAGGTCGAGTTGTTCCTTGAGCCAGCGGGTGCGGGCCGGGTAGACGCATTGCGCGTGCTGTTCACCGGCACTGGCCGGGGCATACAAGGCTTGTACAGTCGCCGCCAGTTCATGGTCCGGATGTTCATTGCCATCGGCGGCGAGGAAGAATTTTCGGTCGCTGACATAGCTGCGCCAGCCGCCGAGCTTGGCGGTTTCGTAATGGCCCAGGGATATCCAGAAAGGGTCGTTGGCCAGTTGCTGCAAACGTTGAGGGTCGATGTGAGGCGCGGCGGACAGTGGGGCGCAGACACACAGCGCCAGCCAGGCAAGGCGTTTGAACATAGTCGGCAACTTAAACAGGAAAAAAACAGGACCAGCGCAATTGTTGTCCTTCACCTGTAGGAGCTGTCGAGTGAAACGAGGCTGCGATCTTTGTTTTTAAAAGATCAAAAGATCGCAGCCTCGTTTCACTCGACAGCTCCTACAGATGGCTGGCATTACCCGAAAAGGGGGCAGGTCCAAAAAATAAAAACCCGCTCCCCCAATGAGAAGCGGGCGGGTCGAGCTTAAGCTTGAGTTGCGTACTTGGCCAGACGAGGGTCGGCCTTGAGCACGGCCAGGGTGTTGGTATGCACATCTTCGGCCGTCACGTCAGCCTTGCTGAAGATCTGCTGGAAGTGCTCGTGAGTGACGGCGGCGAAGTGCGCACGGTCTTCCGGCGCTACGCCCAGTACCACGGCATAGGTGGTCAGCGCTTCGCCCTGACCCTTGGCCATGTCTTCGGACAGTTCGTTCATCATGCCGTTCATGGCGAACCAGGATTTGCCGCCATAGGTCAGCGACGCGTTGGTTGCGCAACCGTTGGTGCCGGATGTCATGCCGAAGGTTGCGTTGCCGGAAGTGCCGTTGGTGGTAGATGCCAGGAAGTGAGCCGGAGTACCACGCTGGCCTTCGAACAGCATGTTGCCCCAACCGCAATCCGGGCCGCCTGGCGCCTGAGCCATGGCGTTGATGGATACAGCGGTGAAGAGAGTACCAAGAAGAATCCGTTTCATAGCTTTGTTCTCTTTATGTGCATACCAATTTGACAGGGGGTTCTGGCCCGTCTGGTGCCAGTGGGCCGGTCATTAGTCCAGCCGCGCAGTTTGGAGTTTAGGCACGATCGCGGGGTTCCGTGATTTTTTGCAAAACATTCATGGGGAACGGCGGCGCTAGCCCGGCCCGCCTGGGGTTTGCCGATTGCCGATGCTCAGGACTGCGGCGCTCCTTGCCAGTCGGGCATGGGCAGCGCCAGAATGCTGCCATCTGCCCCGCCTGATTGTTAAGGAAGCCCGATGCCTGATCCTGTTGCTGCCAGCTTGCGTCTAGCGCCCGAAGCGCTGACCCGTCCGTTTTCCGCTGAACAGTTCAGCTTCTCTACCACCAATGATCTGGAGCCCTTTCGCGGTGTGCTTGGCCAGGAACGTGCGGTCGAAGCCTTGCAGTTCGGCGTGGCCATGCCACGCCCCGGTTACAACGTATTTGTCATGGGCGAGCCCGGGACTGGCCGGTTCTCGTTCGTCAAACGCTACCTCAAGGCCGAAGGCAAGCGCCTGCAGACTCCGGCGGACTGGGTCTACGTCAACAATTTCGATGAGCCGCGCGAGCCGCGTGCACTGGAACTGCCGTCGGGCACCGCCGGTGCATTCATCGGTGACATCAACGGCTTGATCGACAACCTGCTGGCGACGTTTCCGGCTGTCTTCGAGCATCCGTCCTACCAACAGAAAAAGAGTGGCATCGACCGCGCCTTCAACCAGCGCTACGACAAGGCCCTGGACGTCATCGAGCGTCTGGCGCTGGAGAAAGACGTCGCGCTCTACCGCGACGCCAGCAATATCGCCTTCACCCCGATGGGCGATGGCAAGGCGTTGGACGAAGCTGAATTCGCCCAGCTGCCGGAAGCCGAACGCGAGCGCTTTCACGAAGATATTTCGGCACTGGAAGAGCGCCTCAACGAAGAGCTCGCCAGCCTGCCGCAATGGAAGCGTGAGTCGAGCAACCAGTTGCGTCACCTGAACGAAGAAACCATCACTCTGGCCTTGCAACCCTTGTTGTCGCCATTGTCGGAGAAGTACGCCGAGAACGCGGCGGTTTGCGGTTATCTGCAAGCCATGCAGGTGTATTTGCTCAAGACCGTGGTCGAGCAACTGGTGGACGACAGCAAGACCGACGCTGTCGCCCGCAAGTTGCTGGAAGAACAATACGCACCGAGCCTGGTGGTCGGTCACTCGGCCAGCGGCGGTGCGCCGGTGGTGTTCGAGCCGCACCCGACCTACGAAAACCTCTTCGGGCGTATCGAATACAGCACAGACCAGGGCGCGCTGTACACCACCTACCGCCAACTGCGGCCGGGGGCCTTGCACCGGGCCAACGGTGGTTTCCTGATCCTTGAAGCGGACAAGATGCTCAGCGAGCCATTCGTGTGGGACGCGCTGAAACGCGCCCTGCAATCGCGCAAGCTGAAAATGGAATCACCGCTGGGCGAGCTGGGCCGTCTGGCCACTGTGACCCTGACACCGCAACACATTCCGCTGCAGGTCAAAGTCGTCATCATTGGTGCCCGTCAGCTGTATTACACGCTGCAAGACCTCGATCCGGACTTCCAGGAGATGTTCCGCGTCCTGGTGGATTTCGACGAGGACATCCCGATGGTCGACGAGAGCCTGGAGCAGTTCGCCCAGTTGCTCAAAACCCGTACTTCCGAAGAAGGCATGGCACCGCTGACCGCCGATGCGGTGGCGCGTCTGGCGACTTACAGCGCCCGCCTGGCCGAGCACCAGGGGCGCTTGTCGGCGCGTATCGGTGACTTGTTCCAGCTGGTCAGCGAGGCCGATTTCATCCGCCATCTGGCCGGTGATGAAATGACCGACGCCGGGCACATCGAACGGGCACTCAAGGCCAAGGCCACGCGAACCGGGCGGGTTTCGGCGCGGATTCTCGACGACATGCTGGCCGGGATCATCCTGATCGACACCGATGGCGCAGCAGTCGGCAAGTGCAACGGCTTGACCGTGCTGGAGGTCGGCGACTCGGCTTTCGGTGTGCCGGCGCGGATTTCCGCCACGGTGTACCCGGGTGGCAGCGGTATTGTCGACATCGAGCGCGAGGTCAACCTCGGCCAGCCGATCCACTCCAAGGGCGTGATGATCCTCACGGGGTATCTGGGCAGCCGCTACGCCCAGGAATTCCCGCTGGCGATTTCCGCAAGCATCGCCCTGGAGCAATCCTACGGTTATGTCGATGGCGACAGCGCGTCCCTGGGCGAGGCCTGCACCCTGATCTCGGCCTTGTCGAAAACTCCACTCAAACAGTGCTTTGCCATCACCGGTTCGATCAACCAGTTCGGCGAAGTGCAGGCGGTGGGCGGGGTCAACGAGAAGATCGAGGGCTTCTTCCGTCTGTGCGAAGCCCGCGGGTTGACTGGCGAGCAGGGGGCAATCATTCCTCACGCCAACGTTGCCACGCTGATGCTCGACGAGAAGGTGCTGGCGGCGGTGCGTGCGGGGCAGTTCCATGTCTATGCGGTCCGTCAGGCCGACGAAGCCTTGAGTTTGCTGGTCGGCGAGCCAGCCGGCGAACCGGACGAAAATGGCGAGTTCCCTGAAGGCAGCGTGAACGCGCGGGTCGTGGAACGCTTGCGGGTTATCGCGGAAATGATCAGCGAGGATGATCTCAAGGAAGCCGAGAAGGAGTTGGCGCAGGAGGCACTGGCGGAAACCAAGCCTGCGTGATGCATCGTTGATCTGAAACTGTGCAATCCCTTGTGGGAGCGAGCTTGCTCCGGGCGGCGTTCCGACGATATCGGAATTTCATTCGACCAATATGTTGAATGTTCGACCGCCATCGCGAGCAAGCTCGCTCCCACAAGTTTTTTTGTGGTGGGCATCGAAAAGCGTCGTCGAAATGACGTCAATATTCACACTATGACCATTCGGCGCCTTTCGGTCTTGCCTCGGCCTGCAAGCCAGACTTTTCTTCTATTCTCTGCTCAGGGATATCGACAGTAATCACAGGATCGAAACAGCCTTCACATGGGGGCTGAATACCGGATCTACCGAGGGTCGCCGCCATGTCGCGCAACCTCTGCCTCACCCGTCAATGCCTGGGCCTTGTGACCCGTATCGAGTGTGCCATCCGTCCGTTGGCAGGAGACACGGGCATGTGGACTCTGTTGTTCGCCGCCGGAATGGCCGGTGAACAACCTTCGGCCATCAAGGCCCAAGGCCCGTTCCATGGCCCGATCGCCGCTGAATCAATCCTCGACACCATCGTTGAAAGCCTGACCTTGCACGGCTACGAGTTGGCCGACGATCCGCAAATCTGGTGCCTGCACCTGCAAGCCCAATTGCGGGAAATCAACGGTGGTCGCTGCCGTAACCTGGGCGGCTTCGAGTTTCACCCCGAGCACTGAGTCGCACTATTGATCAAGGCGTGTCATGTCGGCCTTGTCGAGTTTGACCTCGAAACCATATTGCACGGTGGCGAGGTCAGTGCGCTGGTAGGTTTCCAGGCGCGTAGGCTGCCCGTAGAAGTAATGCACGGCAAATTGCGCCCGACCTTGTGCGTTCGCGCCATGGCTGACCGATAGAATTTCCTTCAAGTAATTGCCGCTGTCGTCCTTGGCGAAAAAGCGCCAGTCCTGGGCGGGAAATGCTTTCAGATTCACCACCAGGGCATTGTCCTTGAGCTCGAGGCCTTTGGGCAGTTGACGGGTTTCGACGGTTTTTTGCTCGATCGTGGCCAGGAACAGTGGCATCGAGCCCACTGCGTAGGCCGGCGTTTCCGGAAACAGATTCAGATCGTAGGTGATGGTGCCGCGCAACGGGTCGATCTGGTAGGCCTCGGGTGGCAGTTCGATCGGCTCGTCGCGTTTGCCACGCGCGTCTTCGGTAAAGAAACTCACCGGGCTTTCACCGGGGTTGAGCGATGTGCCCAGCAGCTCATCGTTGAAGCTGCGCAAATGGGTGAATTCGATTCGAGCAGCGCTGGGGTCGTCGACCGACTGGCTGATGCTGACGTTCTTTTTCAGTTGATCCTCGCTCAGCGTTGCCCCTTTCAGCCAGGTTACCGCCTGGTCGTCATAGACCACCACGGGCAGGTTCAAGGGCTGAATGCCCTTGTCCGGGGTCTCGGCATCGAAGCGCCGGACCGGCAGATCGAGGTCCTTGCGGGTGACCGTGGCGGCGGAAAAATCCAGCATGCTGACTTCGAGGGTTTCGATCGTCCCGTTGAAATACACCTTCGAATAGCGTCGGGTCTGCCGTTTCTCAAAGGCGCGTTGTTCTTCGTCGAGTTGCTTTTCCAGCGTCTCGCTCCAGCTCTTTTGTTGCTGCATCTTGGCCAGTTGCTGCCGATAGAAGGCGATTTGTGCCGCGGTTTCGTTGATCGAGCCTGCGCGCGTGATGTATTGCCCGGTGCTGTCCCTGGCCTGGACGATCAACGGGTTCAGTGGTGTTTCACTGACTTCAGGCGCCAGCGGCGCACTGTTGTTGTATTCGATTTCCGCGTAGTTGTTCGTCAGTGTGAGCAAGGTGACGCTCAGGTTGTCATTGGTGCGGGTCTGGCCGATGTCCTTTTTTGTCAGGTCGAAGCTGTAGAGCCGGCGGGGCGCGATGACTTCGACCTTACCCTGCAGGCTCACCGGCTGCGGCTGCTTTTTTTTGTCGATGTCGAGGCCTTCGATGAAGGGGTAGGCCACGGTCAGGTCATCGGGGTTGGTCAGGTTGGAACTCGATGGACTGAGTTGAATGCCGGGGTCGGTTTCCGACCATTCCGGCTGGAAGGCAATGACCCGTTTATTGCTCAGGGTGACGGACTGCCATTCCAGGCCGTGGGGAAACAAAAACGCGGCAGGAACGCTGAACGTGAAGGGAAACACCGGTTGCAGATCGGTCAGGTAGTCGGAACTGGAATCTTTTTGCAGCACAAACAACCCGTTGATGTAGGTGTCGACCAGGGCTTGTGGGGTCGGGTAGTGCTTGAGCATGGCAAGGGCGTCTTCGCCGTATTCGGTTTCCACCGGTTTGCTGTCGAGCTTGAGTTGCGCGCGCTCGAGCAGCAGCAGTGAACCGCCCAGCTCCGACACGGCGTCCTTGAGCTTCGGATCCTGGATGGCGTCCAGCGACTTTTCGAACTGCGCGGTTTTTTCTTCGAGGCTGACCTGGCGTTTTTCATCGCTGGGTGAGCAGCCACTTAGCAGCAGTGCCAGGCAAATTCCGGCACTCGTCAAAGGCAATCGCACATCCATTTCCAGTCTTCCTGTCCAATATCACTGAGCGTTCAATGATTTGGACACTAGCAGAAAAACCCTGATACACAGGCGCAGGTGGCGGATTTTTCGACGTTTTCTGGCAGCTTCTGGATAGGGGCAGGCGACTGATATACTCGCCGCCATTTCCAGTCCACATGTGAGTTTCAATGGAACGCTTTATCGAAAATGCAATGTACGCCTCGCGCTGGCTGCTGGCGCCGATCTATTTCGGCCTGTCCCTCGGGCTGTTGGCGCTGGCACTGAAATTTTTCCAGGAAGTCTTCCACGTCATCCCGAACGTGTTCTCGATGGCCGAATCGGACTTGATCCTGGTGCTGCTGTCATTGATCGACATGGCGCTGGTGGGCGGTTTGCTGGTGATGGTGATGATTTCCGGCTACGAGAACTTCGTCTCGCAACTGGACATCGACGACAGCAAGGAAAAGCTCAACTGGCTCGGCACCATGGACTCTTCGTCGCTGAAGATGAAGGTGGCTGCGTCGATCGTGGCAATCTCGTCCATTCACCTGCTACGCATCTTCATGGACGCCAAGAACGTCGACCCCGAGCATCTGCAGTGGTATGTGATCATCCACATGACTTTCGTGGTCTCGGCATTCGCCATGGGTTACCTGGATAAAGTCACCAAGCACTGATTTCAACTTCCATTGTGGGAGTGTGGCTTGCCCACGATGGCATCTCCTCGGTCTAACGACGAACCGCAGTGATGCCATCGCGGGCAAGCCACGCTCCCACAGGGTTGCAAAACAGACGGGCGGCGCCGTTTGTGGCTTGTGCTTTGATGCACCGAAGCCTATCCCTGTAAGTATGTTGGCTCGCCATTGCGTGAGGTGCGTACATGAACCTGCAAGAGTTGAATGCCTATGCCGTCGCCGGGAAGGTCGATGAGCTGAACCTGATCTCCATGGAAGGTGGCATCTACCTGCTGGAAGCACGGATGCATGGCGCGGCGTATCCCTTGAACGATATGCACGGGCACACGATGAGCCTGCGTTCGGTGGAGCATGCCCGTGATGTGCTGCGCTCCTTTCCCAAGTTGCACTTCAACCTTGTGCACACTGTCGTGCATGACGAAATGTGCGGGCTGGTTGCCGATGTGCAGGATACCCTGAAGGTGCCGATCGCCTGACGTCCCTCATCAATGGCATGTCATCTGTGCTAGTCTGCTGGCCCTTTTGGTTCCGGGCGCTCCGGGACGCGCTGTGCACGCACGGCAAGTTCCAGGCCGTCCGCACAGCGGAGCAGTGTCATGTCCGAAGTAAATCTGTCCACCGACGAAACCCGCGTCAGCTACGGTATTGGCCGTCAGCTGGGCGACCAGCTGCGTGACAATCCGCCACCGGGCGTCAGCCTGGACGCGATCCTGGCAGGTCTGACCGACGCATTCGCCGGCAAGCCAAGCCGTGTGGGTCAGGAAGAAATGTCCGCCAGCTTCAAGGTCATCCGTGAAATCATGCAGGCCGAAGCTGCAGCCAAGGCTGAAGCGGCCGCTGGCGAAGGCCTGGCTTTCCTGGCTGAAAACGCCAAGCGTGAAGGCATCACCACTCTGGCTTCCGGCCTGCAGTTCGAAGTTCTGACTGCTGGCGAAGGCGCCAAGCCATCCCGTGAAGACACCGTGCGTACTCACTACCACGGCACCCTGATCGACGGCACTGTATTCGACAGCTCCTACGAGCGCGGCCAGCCTGCAGAATTCCCGGTTGGTGGCGTGATCGCCGGCTGGACCGAAGCCCTGCAATTGATGAACGCCGGCAGCAAATGGCGCCTGTACGTGCCGAGCGAACTGGCTTACGGCGCTCAAGGCGTTGGCGGCATCCCGCCGCACAGCGTACTGGTGTTCGACGTCGAGCTGCTTGACGTTCTGTAAGACCTGGCCCGATATTGCGTCGGGCTAATGTGGGAGCGGGCTTGCTCGCGAAGGCGTTTTTTCAGTCGACAAACAGGTTGCCTGACACACCGCTTTCGCGAGCAAGCCCGCTCCCACAGTTTTTTCGGTGACTCTCATAGTTCGATCTTGTGGTGCAGTTCACTGTGCGGGCGCAACGCCCGGGCATAGCAGAACAGAAACAGATTGCGCACCAGTTCCTTGAGCACCACCGGCTCGCTTGAGCTCAGGCCGCTGACGTCCAGGTCACCCTGGTCCTGCAGCTCGTTCAAGGCTTCTTCTTCCAGTACGGCACAGACTTCCCCGGTTTCCCGATGCAGGATCCTGAGGTAAGGGTGTGGGCGGTCCAGCCAGGCATCGATCAAATAAGTCATATTCTCATCTCCACTGAGGGTTTTATGAGAATAATTCCTATTCAATAAATAGCAAGGGCCTATTGGCGGTTTGCGCTTTTTCCTGGGTAAAGATTGCGTCAGGTCAAAAGGGCTGGCGTCTGGCTATTGCTTGGATTTACCGGGTGAAGCGGGGGGGGGAGTTCCATCCCGTGCCGGGCGCGGGATGGATAACAGCAGGATCAGACTTTTCTGACGAATTCGGACTTGAGTTTCATCGGGCCGATGCCGTCGATCTTGCAATCGATGTCGTGATCGCCATCGCACAGGCGGATGTTCTTGACCTTGGTGCCGACCTTGACCACCAGGGACGTACCCTTGACCTTGAGGTCCTTGATCACGGTGATGGTATCGCCGTCCTGCAGGACATTGCCGACCGAATCCTTTTTCACTGAGTCATCGGGCGCCGCTTCGGCTTCACCGCTGGCGGACCATTCGTGGGCGCACTCGGGGCAGATCAGCTGGGTGCCGTCTTCGTAGGTGTATTCGGAATTGCATTTTGGGCAGGGTGGCAGCGTGCTCACTAAGGCTCCTTGGATTCAGGATCGCTAAAAAGCGCACATTATATAGGGTTTTTCAGGCGCGGGGAGTTGAAAGCAAAAGATCGCAGCCTTCGGCAGCTCCTACAGGGTTGGCGTAGGAGCTGCCGAAGGCTGCGATCTTTTGATCTTAATGCGTACGGGCTACCGCGAACTCACTCAATTCAACCAGCGCATCGCGGTATTCGCTGGCGGGCAGCGCTTCGAGGCACTTGATCGCGCGGGCCACATAATCGCGGGCCAGTTGCGCGGTGTACTCCAGCGAACCCGAGGCTTCCACGGCTTCGCGGATGCTTTCCAGATCTTCGATTCCGCCTTTCTGGATCGCCTTGCGCACGAGGGCGGCCTGTTCCGGCGTACCTTCGCGCATGGTGTAGATCAGCGGCAGGGTCGGCTTGCCTTCGGCCAGATCGTCACCGACGTTCTTGCCCAGGGTCTCGGCGTCGCCTTTGTAGTCCAGCAGGTCGTCGACCAGCTGGAATGCCACGCCCAGATGATCGCCGAATGTACGCAGGGCTTCGGCCTGTTCCGGCGTGGCTTCGCACAGGGCGGCGGCACTGTGGGTCGAGGCTTCGAAGAGCATCGCGGTCTTGCCGCGGATGACTTCCATGTAGGTTTCTTCGGTGGTGCTGGCGTCACGCACCTTCGACAGCTGCAACACTTCGCCTTCGGCGATGATGCGCGTGGCTTGCGAAAGGATCTTCATCACTGGCATGGAACCCAGTTCGACCATCATTTCGAAGGAGCGCGAATACAGGAAGTCGCCGACCAGCACGCTTGGCGCGTTGCCCCACATGGCGTTGGCGGTCGAGCGGCCACGACGCATGCCGGACATGTCGACCACGTCGTCATGCAGGAGGGTGGCGGTGTGCAGGAACTCGATGGTGGCGGCCAACAGGCGCAGTTCGTCGCCTTCACGGCCCAAGGCCTTGCCGCACAGCAGCACTAATAAGGGACGCAGGCGTTTGCCACCGGCCGAGGTGATGTAATCGCCGATTTTCGATACAAGCGGCACGCGCGAAGTCAGCTGCTTCTTGATGATGCCGTCGACGGCGCTAAAATCGTCCGCCACCGCGCGGTAGAAAGCTTGGGGTTGCATCAGCGACAGTCGCTCCAGAAGGGTTGCGCGGCATGCTAGGACCCACGCCAGCAGGTGTCAAGGCGCGATGGACGGCCCCTTGCAAGGCTGGCGTGGCTTGCGTACAATCGCGCACCCTGAACTTCCTGGGCAGCACCTGCCTTACGCAATTGCAAGCGGGCCTTCCAGCCCCATGCAGCCATGCCAGCCAATACCTCTTCTTATAAAGAGCTGGGTGAGCAGGATTATCGGAGAAATACCATGTCTTATGCAGTAATCGTTACTGGCGGCAAGCAGTACAAAGTCGCCCCAGGTGAATACCTGAAGATCGAAAAACTGGAAATCGCTACCGGCGAATCCGTTACCTTTGATCGCGTTCTGTTGGTTGCCAACGGTGACGACGTGAATATCGGCGCTCCAGTTGTTGCTGGCGCTACCGTTGTGGCTGAAGTGATCTCCCAAGGTCGTCACGATAAAGTCCGCATCATCAAGTTCCGTCGCCGTAAGCACCACATGAAGCGTATGGGCCACCGCCAGTGGTACACCGAGATCAAAATCACCGGTATTCAGGCTTAATTTCAGCCTAATTCCTCACTAGGAGAATTGAACTCATGGCACACAAAAAAGCTGGTGGTAGTACCCGTAACGGTCGCGACTCAGAAGCCAAACGCCTTGGCGTGAAGATGTATGGCGGCCAGGCTATCAAAGCAGGCAACATCATCGTGCGTCAGCGCGGTACCCAATTCCACGCTGGCTACGGCGTTGGCATGGGTAAGGATCACACCCTCTTCGCTAAAGTCGAAGGCGTGATCAAGTTCGAAGTAAAAGGCGCCTTCGGTCGTCGTTACGTGAGCGTAGTCGCAGCTTAATTGCGCGATCGCTGGAAAAGCCCTGTCTCGCGACGGGGCTTTTTCGTTTGTGGGGTGAGTCTCTTGCAAAGCTGTTTGTATGGGCTGTCGGCGTACGATATAGGTGTCGTGGTTTGGGGTCGCTGCGCTCATTTTTGCAAGAGTCTTATGTCTTGATTGTTTTTCGGCTCGTCCGTATGGCGAGAGGCGTTTGTTATGAAGTTTGTTGATGAAGTATCGATTCGAGTAAAGGCCGGTGATGGCGGCAATGGCGCCATGAGTTTCCGTCGGGAAAAATTCATCGAAAACGGTGGTCCGAACGGTGGTGACGGTGGTGATGGCGGTTCCATCTACATGATGGCCGATGAAAACCTCAATACCCTGGTGGACTACCGTTACACCCGGCACTTCGATGCTGAGCGTGGCTCCAACGGCGGCAGCACCGACTGCACCGGCAAGAAGGGTGAAGACCTAATCTTGCGCGTTCCGGTCGGCACCACGGTGATCGACTCCGCAACTCAGGAAGTCATCGGCGACCTGACCAAGGCTGGTCAGAAATTGATGGTAGTGCAGGGTGGCTGGCACGGTCTGGGCAATACCCGTTTCAAATCCAGTACCAACCGTGCGCCGCGCCAGACCACTCCGGGCAAGCCGGGTGAGCAGCGCGACCTGAAGCTGGAAATGAAAGTACTGGCTGACGTTGGTCTGCTGGGTTTGCCGAACGCTGGTAAAAGTACCTTTATCCGTTCGGTTTCGGCTGCCAAGCCGAAGGTTGCCGACTATCCGTTCACCACGCTGGTGCCGAACCTGGGTGTGGTCAGCGTCGATCGCTGGAAGAGCTTCGTCATTGCCGATATTCCGGGTTTGATCGAAGGCGCTTCCGAAGGTGCTGGTCTGGGCATTCGCTTCCTCAAGCACTTGGCGCGTACGCGTCTGCTGCTGCACCTCGTGGACATGGCGCCGCTGGATGATGCCAGCGCACCGGATGCCGCTGAAGTGATCGTCAACGAGCTGATCAAGTTCAGCCCGTCCCTGGCGGAGCGTGATCGCTGGCTGGTCCTGAACAAGTGCGATCAGATCCTTGATGAAGAGCACGATGCTCGTGTCAAGGAAATCGTTGATCGCCTTGAGTGGACTGGTCCGGTTTACGTGATCTCGGCCATCTCCAAGCTCGGTACCGAGCGTCTGTGCCACGACATCATGCGTTACATGGAAGATCGTGCTGATCGCCTGGCCAATGACCCGGCCTACAAGGAAGAGCTGGCCGATCTCGATCAGCGCATCGAAGACGAGGCTCGCGCTCAGCTGCAGGCGCTGGATGACAAGCGTGCCCTGCGTCGCAGCGGCGTGAAGTCGGTCCACGACATCGGCGACGATGATTGGGATGAAGAAGATGTGGATGACGAAGACGGTCCGGAAATCATTTACGTGCGTGACTGATTCGTTGCGATAAACTTAAGCGCCGCTCAATCGAGCGGCGTTTTAGTATCTGTAAATCGTTGGTCGCGAATAGCCACGAATAACGTCACGGGCAGCGCTGGGTCGCGCTGTCCTCAAGCTAAGGTTGAAGATGATGCGGAGCAAGGTGACAGGTGCGCAGCGTTGGGTCGTGAAGATCGGCAGCGCTTTGCTGACGGCGGACGGCAAAGGCCTGGATCGCGCGGCAATGGGTGTCTGGGTTGAGCAGATGGTGGCCTTGCATGAGGCGGGTGTCGAGCTGGTGCTGGTGTCCTCCGGGGCGGTGGCGGCCGGTATGAGCCGCTTGGGCTGGACTTCGCGACCCAGTGCGATGCACGAGCTTCAGGCCGCTGCTGCAATCGGCCAGATGGGGCTGGTGCAGGCCTGGGAGTCGAGCTTTGCCGAGCATGGCCGGCATACCGCGCAGATTCTCCTGACCCACGACGACCTGTCCGACCGCAAGCGCTACCTGAACGCCCGCAGTACCTTGCGCGCATTGGTCGAGCTCAAGGTCATTCCGGTCATCAACGAGAATGACACCGTGGTCACTGACGAAATCCGTTTCGGCGACAACGACACCCTGGCGGCGTTGGTGGCGAACCTGGTCGAGGCTGACTTGCTGGTGATCCTGACGGATCGCGATGGCATGTTCGACGCCGATCCGCGCAACAATCCGGATGCCCAGCTGATTTACGAAGCGCGTGCCGATGATCCGGCGCTCGATGCGGTGGCGGGCGGTACGGGCGGGGCGCTGGGGCGTGGCGGCATGCAGACCAAGCTGCGCGCGGCGCGCCTGGCGGCCCGTTCCGGTGCTCACACCATCATCGTCGGTGGGCGGCTTGAGCGTGTGCTGGATCGCCTCAAGGCGGGCGAGCGCATCGGCACCTTGCTCTCGCCGGAGCGCGGCATGCTGGCGGCACGCAAGCAGTGGCTGGCCGGTCATCTGCAAACCCGTGGCACTCTGGTGCTGGATGCCGGTGCGGTGACCGCGTTGTCCCAGGGCAACAAGAGCTTGCTGCCGGTCGGGGTCAAATTGGTGCAGGGCAGCTTCCGTCGCGGCGAGATGGTGGTTTGCGTGGCGCCGGACGGTCGTGAGATTGCCCGCGGCCTGGCCAACTACAGCGCGCTGGAAGCGCAAAAAATCATCGGTCAGTCGTCCGAGGCGATTGTCGGTCTGCTGGGTTACATGGCAGAGCCGGAACTGGTTCACCGCGATAACCTGATCCTGGTCTGAAGGAATACCTGAATGCGCGTGGCAAAAGGATTGTTGGGATTGCTGTTGGCGATGCCGCTGCTGGCTTCGGCCGAGGAAATTGGCCAGGTGTCGACGGTGTTCAAGTTCGTCGGGCCAAATGACCGGATCGTGGTCGAGGCCTTTGATGATCCCAAGGTCGAGGGTGTGACCTGCTATCTGTCGCGCGCCAAGACGGGCGGGGTCAAGGGTGGTCTTGGGTTGGCCGAAGATCGTGCCGAGGCGTCCATCGCTTGCCGGCAGGTCGGGCCGATCAGCTTCAAGGGGGAGCTCAAGGATGGCGACGAGGTATTCAAGGAGCGCACGTCCCTGGTGTTCAAGACCATGCAGGTGGTGCGTTTCCTCGACAAGAAGCGCAATACGCTGGTGTATCTGGTGTACAGCGATCGCTTGATCGAGGGTAGTCCGCAGAATGCGGTGACGGCGATTCCGATTCTGCCGTGGGCGCACGCCCAATAATCTGACGCAAAACAAACTGTGGGAGCGGGCTTGCTCGCGAATGCGGACTGTCAGTCAACGATGATGTTGAATGTGATGGCCCCTTCGCGAGCAAGCCCGCTCCCACATTTTTTGTGTGCTTCACCAAATCACAGGCAATAAAAAACCGACCCTGAGGTCGGTTTTTTAATGAGCGTGTCGCTTAGGCAGCAGCGGCAACGTTCAGGGCCTTCACGTGGCCATTCAGGCGGCTCTTATGACGAGCGGCCTTGTTCTTGTGGATGATGCCTTTATCGGCCATACGGTCGATAACTGGCACAGCCAGAACGTAAGCGGCTTGAGCTTTGGCAGCGTCTTTTGCGTCGATGGCCTTAACTACATTCTTGATGTAGGTACGAACCATGGAACGCAGGCTGGCGTTGTGGCTGCGACGCTTCTCAGCCTGTTTTGCACGTTTTTTGGCGGAAGGTGAGTTGGCCACCGTCGAGCTCCTCGAAAGACTTTTTAGGAAATAGCAAACAAAATAGGCCGCGAATCATGCCGATGAGTTGAAGTCTTGTCAAGGGCGCTTGAAACGTTCCGCTAAGTGGTAGGCGTGGTGCGACGGGATATTTCTTTCCGGCGTGTGACCTGTAAACTCGCGAGCTTTGGCTCTGTGCTGTTGCGGCGCGGAGTATCGCACAAGTAGGCGCGTAGTTCGCCTGCTGTTTATCGACAGGCACAAACTCTTTCCATGAATCTGCTCAAATCGTTGGCCGCCGTCAGCTCTATCACGATGCTTTCCCGGATTCTGGGATTTGTCCGAGACACCCTCATCGCGCGCACATTTGGCGCAGGAATGGCGACGGACGCCTTCTTTATCGCCTTTAAATTGCCCAATCTGCTGCGGCGAATCTTTGCCGAAGGGGCGTTTTCCCAGGCGTTCGTGCCGATTCTTGCCGAATATAAAAGCCAGAAGGGCGAAGAGGCGACGCGTACCTTCATCGCCTACGTCTCGGGCCTGCTGACACTGGTGCTCGCGCTGGTCACAGCGTTGGGCATGATCGCCGCACCGTGGGTCATCTGGGTCACGGCGCCGGGTTTCACCAACACGCTGGAAAAATTCGAACTGACCTCCAGTTTGTTGCGGGTGACCTTTCCCTACATCCTGCTGATTTCCCTGTCGTCGTTGGCCGGCGCGATCCTCAATACCTGGAACCGCTTTTCGGTGCCGGCCTTCGTGCCGACCCTGTTGAACGTCAGCATGATCATCTTTTCGGTGTTTTTGACGCCGTACTTCGATCCGCCCGTCATGGCGCTCGGCTGGGCGGTACTGGTCGGCGGCCTGGCACAGTTGCTCTATCAGTTACCGCACCTGAAAAAGATCGGCATGCTCGTACTGCCGCGCCTGAACCTGCGTGACAGCGGTGTGTGGCGTGTCATGAAGCAAATGTTGCCGGCCATTCTCGGTGTCTCGGTGAGCCAGATTTCGCTGATCATCAACACGATCTTCGCGTCTTTCCTGGTTGCCGGTTCCGTGTCGTGGATGTATTACGCCGACCGTTTGATGGAGCTGCCGTCCGGGGTGTTGGGCGTGGCGCTGGGGACGATTCTGCTGCCGACCCTGGCCAAGACCTACGCCAGCAAGGATCGCCACGAATACTCGCGCATCCTCGACTGGGGTCTGCGACTGTGCTTCGTGCTGGTATTGCCTTGCGCCCTGGCGCTGGGGATTCTGGCCGAACCGCTGACGGTTTCCCTGTTCCAGTATGGTCAGTTCGATGCCCATGATGCGGCCATGACCCAGCGTGCGTTGATCGCCTATTCCGTCGGGTTGCTCGGAATCATCGTGATCAAAGTGCTGGCGCCGGGCTTTTATGCGCAACAAAACATCCGCACGCCGGTGAAAATCGCAATTTTCACGCTGGTCGTCACTCAGTTGTTTAACCTGCTGCTGATTGGTCCTCTGGCTCACGCGGGCCTGGCGCTCGCCATCAGCGCCGGCGCCTGCCTCAATGCGGGGTTGCTCTTCTATCAGCTGCGTAAACAGCAGATGTACCAGCCGCAACCGGGCTGGGCAAAGTTCGGTTTCAAGCTGGTGATTGCGGTGGCGGTGATGTCTGGCGTTTTGCTGGCCGGGATGCATTTCATGCCGGCCTGGGGTGAGGGCCAGATGCTTGAGCGTTTCCTGCGTCTGGGTGCTTTGGTCGTTGCCGGTGTGGTGGCCTATTTCGGCATGTTAGTGTTGATGGGCTTCCGTTTGCGCGACTTCAATCGCAAGACGCTGGGCTGAGGTTCCGGCCTCGATAAACACGGGCGAGCCGACGGTTTTGTCGGTTCGATCACTTTGGGTTACGGTGTTGCCTGTCGTCGGCCGCCGGGTGTGGTTATAATCGACCACTTTATGAGCAAGAAGCGCGTTATGCAGCTGGTTCGAGGCCTCCACAATCTGCGCCCCCAGCATCGGGGCTGTGTCGCCACTATTGGCAACTTTGACGGTGTACACCGTGGTCACCAGGCTATCCTGGCGCGGCTGCGTGAGCGTGCGCTCGAGTTGGGCGTGCCCAGTTGCGTGGTGATTTTCGAGCCGCAACCGCGCGAGTTCTTCGCTCCGGAGACCGCACCGGCCCGTCTGGCCCGTCTGCGGGACAAGCTGCAATTGTTGGCCGCCGAAGGCGTCGACCGCGTTCTGTGCCTGGCTTTCAACCAGCGCCTGAGCAAGCTCAGCGCCAGCGAGTTCGTCGATACGATTCTGGTCGATGGCCTGGGTGTCCAGCACCTGGAGGTCGGTGATGACTTCCGTTTCGGTTGTGATCGCGCGGGAGATTTCGATTTCCTGCAACAGGCCGGCATCCTTCAGGGATTTACCGTCGAAGCGGCGCAAACCGTCGAGCTCGATGGCATCCGGGTCAGCAGCACGCAGGTCCGCAATGCCCTGGCCGCCGCGGATTTCGCCCTGGCCGAACGCCTCCTCGGGCGGCCATACCGGATCGCCGGTCGCGTATTGCATGGCCAGAAGCTCGCTCGGCAGTTGGGTACGCCCACGGCCAACATACAACTCAAGCGCCGTCGCGTACCGTTTACCGGGGTTTACCTGGTGGACGTCGAGATCGACGGCAAGACCTGGCCCGGCGTCGCCAATATCGGCGTGCGGCCCACGGTTCAAGGTGATGGCAAAGCCCACCTGGAAGTGCATCTTTTAGATTTTGCCGGCGATCTGTATGACCGGCGTTTAACGGTGGTTTTCCACCACAAGCTGCGTGAAGAGCAGCGTTTCGCCTCTCTGGAGGCACTGAAAACGGCGATCAGCGCGGATGTCGCCGCCGCCCGTGCACTAGCCGCACCTAGCGCCCATCGCTAATGAAGAGCCTTAAATGACCGACTATAAAGCCACGCTAAACCTTCCGGACACCGCCTTCCCAATGAAGGCCGGCCTGCCACAGCGCGAACCGCAGATCCTGCAGCGCTGGGACAGTATTGGCCTGTACGGAAAGTTGCGAGAGATTGGCAAGGATCGTCCGAAGTTCGTATTGCACGACGGCCCTCCGTACGCCAACGGCACGATTCACATCGGTCATGCGCTGAACAAGATTCTCAAGGACATGATCATCCGCTCGAAGACCCTGTCGGGCTTCGACGCGCCTTATGTCCCGGGCTGGGACTGCCACGGCCTGCCGATCGAGCACAAGGTCGAGGTGACCCACGGCAAGAACCTGGGCGCGGACAAGACCCGCGAACTGTGCCGTGCCTATGCCACCGAGCAGATCGAAGGGCAGAAATCCGAGTTCATCCGTCTGGGCGTGCTGGGCGATTTCGCCAACCCGTACAAGACCATGGACTTCAAGAACGAGGCCGGGGAAATCCGTGCCCTGGCTGAAATCGTCAAGGGCGGTTTCGTGTTCAAGGGCTTGAAGCCCGTGAACTGGTGCTTCGACTGCGGTTCGGCCCTGGCTGAAGCGGAAGTCGAGTACGAGAACAAAAAGTCCTCGACCATCGACGTGGCCTTCCCGATTGCCGACGAAGCCAGGCTGGCTGCCGCCTTCGGTCTGCCTGCCCTGGGCAAACCGGCATCGATCGTGATCTGGACCACCACCCCGTGGACCATCCCGGCCAACCAAGCGTTGAACGTCCACCCGGAATTCAACTACGCCCTGGTCGACGTCGGCGACAAGCTGCTGGTGCTGGCTGAAGAGCTGGTCGAGTCGTGCCTGGCGCGCTACTCGCTGGAAGGTTCGGTGATCGCTACCGCTGCTGGCTCGGCGCTGGAACTGATCAACTTCCGTCACCCGTTCTACGACCGCCTGTCGCCGGTATACCTGGCCGACTACGTCGAACTGGGCGCCGGTACTGGCGTGGTTCACTCCGCACCGGCTTACGGCGTGGACGACTTCGTGACCTGCAAGAAGTACGGCATGGTCAACGATGACATCCTCAACCCGGTACAAAGCAACGGCGTGTACGTGCCTTCGCTGGAGTTCTTCGGCGGCCAGTTCATCTGGAAGGCCAACCCGGCCATCGTCGACAAATTGACCGAAGTCGGTGCGCTGCTGCACACCACCGTCATCGAACACAGCTACATGCACTGCTGGCGCCACAAGACCCCGCTGATCTACCGCGCCACCGCGCAGTGGTTCATCGGCATGGACAAGCAGCCGACCACTGGCGACACCCTGCGCCAGCGCTCGCTCAAGGCCATTGAAGATACCCAGTTCGTCCCGGCCTGGGGCCAGGCGCGCCTGCACTCGATGATCGCCAACCGTCCGGACTGGTGCATCTCCCGTCAGCGCAACTGGGGTGTGCCGATCCCGTTCTTCCTGAACAAGGAAAGCGGCGAGCTGCACCCACGTACCGTCGAACTGATGGAAGAAGTTGCCAAGCGCGTCGAAGTCGAAGGCATTGAAGCCTGGTTCAAGCTGGACGCCGCCGAGCTGCTGGGTGCCGAAGCGCCGCAGTACGACAAGATCAGCGACACTCTGGACGTCTGGTTCGATTCGGGCACCACGCACTGGCACGTCCTGCGTGGTTCGCACCCGATGGGCCACGAAACCGGCCCACGCGCCGACCTGTACCTGGAAGGCTCGGACCAACACCGCGGCTGGTTCCACTCGTCGCTACTGACCGGTTGTGCCATCGACAATCATGCGCCGTACCGCGAACTGCTGACCCACGGCTTCACCGTCGACGAGTCCGGCCGCAAGATGTCCAAGTCCCTGGGCAACGTGATCGCGCCGCAGAAAGTCAACGACACCCTGGGCGCCGACATCATGCGTCTGTGGGTTGCCTCGACCGATTACTCGGGTGAAATGGCCGTTTCCGAGCAGATCCTGCAACGCAGTGCGGACGCCTACCGGCGTATCCGTAACACCGCGCGTTTCCTGCTGTCGAACCTGACCGGTTTCAACCCGGCCACCGACCTGCTGCCGGCCGAAGAAATGCTGGCACTGGACCGTTGGGCCGTGGATCGCACCCTGCTGCTGCAGCGTGAGCTGCAAGAGCACTACAGCGAATACCGCTTCTGGAACGTGTACTCGAAGATCCACAACTTCTGCGTGCAGGAGCTGGGTGGCTTCTATCTCGACATCATCAAGGACCGCCAGTACACCACCGGCGCCGACAGCAAGGCCCGCCGTTCGTGCCAGACCGCGCTGTTCCACATCTCCGAGGCGCTGGTGCGCTGGATCGCGCCGATCCTGGCGTTCACCGCCGACGAACTGTGGCAGTACCTGCCGGGCGAGCGTAACGAGTCCGTCATGCTCAACACCTGGTACGAAGGCCTGAGCGAACTACCGGAAGGCTTCGAGCTGGGTCGCGCCTACTGGGACCGCATCATGGAAGTGAAAGTCGCGGTCAACAAAGAGATGGAAATCCAGCGTGCAGCCAAGGCTGTCGGTGGCAACCTGCAGGCCGAAGTGACGCTGTTCGCCGAAGACGCGCTGACTGCCGACCTGGCCAAGCTGAGCAACGAACTGCGTTTCGTGCTGATCACCTCGACTGCCAGCGTTGCACCGTTTGTGAAGGCACCAGAGGACGCGGTCGTCACTGAAGTCAGCGGCCTGAAGCTGAAGATCGTCAAGTCGGCCCACGCTAAATGCGCCCGTTGCTGGCACTGCCGCGAAGACGTCGGCGTGAACCCGGAGCATCCGGAAATCTGCGGTCGTTGCGTGGACAACATCAGCGGCGCTGGCGAGGTCCGTCACTATGCCTAATGCCGTTGGCCGTTTCGGACGGCTGAGCTGGCTCTGGTTGAGTTTGCTGGTCCTGGTCATCGACCAGGCCAGCAAGTTCTACTTCGAAGGCAAGCTCCAGATGTACCAGCAGATCGTGATCATCCCCGATTACTTCAGCTGGACCCTGGCCTACAACACTGGTGCGGCGTTCAGCTTCCTGGCTGACAGCTCCGGCTGGCAGCGCTGGCTGTTCGCCTTGATCGCGGTGGTGGTCAGTGCGGTGCTGGTGGTGTGGCTCAAGCGTCTGGGGCGCAACGAGACCTGGCTGGCGGTTGCGCTGGCGCTGGTGCTCGGTGGCGCGCTGGGCAATCTGTATGACCGCATTGCCCTGGGCCATGTGATCGATTTCATTCTGGTGCATTGGCAGAACCGCTGGTATTTCCCGGCGTTCAACTTTGCCGACAGCGCAATTACCGTTGGTGCGGTGATGCTGGCACTGGATATGTTCAAAAGTAAAAAGACCGGAGAAACCGTTCATGACTGAACAGGTATTGGCTGAGCAACGCATCGGCCAGAACACGGAAGTCACCTTGCATTTCGCATTGCGCCTGGAGAATGGCGACACGGTGGACAGCACCTTCGACAAAGCCCCGGCGACCTTCAAGGTCGGTGACGGCAACCTGTTGCCAGGTTTCGAAGCAGCCCTGTTCGGTTTCAAGGCCGGTGACAAGCGTACACTGAGCATCGAGCCGGAAAACGCGTTCGGCCAGCCAAACCCGCAAAACGTGCAGATCATTCCGCGCTCGCAGTTTGCAGACATGGAACTGTCGCCGGGTTTGCTGGTGATCTTCAACGATGCGGCCAATACTGAACTGCCGGGCGTGGTGAAAGAGTTCGACGACGCGCAAGTGACCATCGACTTCAACCACCCGCTGGCGGGCAAAACGCTGACCTTTGACGTGGAAATCATTTCCGTCAAAGCGTTGTAAGAAACAAAGCAGACCACTGTGGGAGCGGGCTTGCCCGCGATAGCGGTACATCAGCCGACATCAAAGTTGGCTGTCAGGCCCTCCTCGCGGGCAAGCCCGCTCCCACAGGGATTGCAGTGATCCAATATTTCGAGCGCAAGACACGAGGCACAGCATGCAAATCAAACTCGCCAACCCCCGTGGCTTCTGCGCCGGTGTGGACCGGGCGATCGAAATCGTCAATCGCGCCCTGGAAGTCTTCGGGCCGCCTATCTATGTGCGCCACGAAGTGGTCCACAACAAATTTGTCGTCGAAGACCTGCGCTCCCGTGGTGCGATCTTCGTCGAAGAGCTGGATCAGGTGCCGGACGACGTCATTGTGATCTTCAGTGCACACGGCGTTTCCCAGGCCGTGCGCAGCGAAGCGGCTGGCCGCGGGCTGAAAGTGTTCGATGCCACGTGCCCGCTGGTGACCAAAGTCCACATCGAAGTGGCGCGCTACAGCCGTGACGGCCGGGAGTGCATTCTCATCGGCCACGCCGGTCACCCGGAAGTCGAAGGCACCATGGGCCAGTACGATGCCAGCAATGGTGGCGCGATCTACCTGGTCGAAGACGAAAAAGATGTCGCGGCGTTGCAGGTGAACAACCCTGAAAAGCTCGCCTTCGTGACCCAGACCACCTTGTCGATGGACGATACCAGTCGTGTTATCGACGCCCTGCGTTCGCGCTTCCCGGCCATCGGCGGACCGCGCAAGGACGACATTTGCTACGCCACGCAAAACCGTCAGGACGCGGTCAAGCAACTGGCCGACGAGTGTGATGTGGTGCTGGTGGTCGGCAGCCCGAACAGTTCCAACTCCAATCGCTTGCGCGAGCTGGCAGAGCGCATGTCCACTCCGGCCTACCTGATCGACGGTGCCGAAGACCTGCAAAAGAGCTGGTTCGACGGCGTCGAGCGTATCGGCATCACTGCTGGCGCATCCGCCCCGGAAGTCCTGGTGCGCGGCGTGATCCAGCAGTTGCAGGCCTGGGGTGCCACCGGTGCCGATGAGCTGGCCGGTCGCGAGGAGAACATCACGTTCTCGATGCCTAAAGAACTGCGCGTTCGCTCGTTGCTCTGAATTCAGTCCTTTTCCCGCATAACGCCTGCTCAACCTTGTCGTTGCGCAGGCTGACGCGACCGGTCCGTGCCAACACCACTTGATGTCGGCTTACCTGCTCGCGAGCGGCGCAAATGTATAACGTTCCTCCAATCAGTGCTTCGCCCTGACCTTTGAATCGTATTGAGCTTTCGACCGAACCGTTCCCTGCAATCGACACGCGTGCGCCGCTCTGGCGTTCGGCCAACAGTGGATTGTCGCTGTCCATCTGCCCCTTGCCGCTGATATCCAGGATCATCCGCCAGCCTTGGCTCCAGTCGCCATTGATGCTGTGAATCACCACGGCCTGGTTACGGACGATGGCTTCGCTCCGGGCGGTGCGAATACCACTGAAAAGAGCCTGCGCCGCTTGCTGTCTTTGGTTCGACTCGATCAGCGTTGCGAACGCCGGAGTCACCAGAAGCAGAACAATTCCTGTAATTGCCAGTCCCATGAGCAGTTCGATCAGGCTGAAGCCGTGTTGTCGCATGATATTTCCCTCCGTGGCGTGCTGTGGCTCGCGCAATCCGTGCGCGAGAAATGGCAACGCACAGCATCGTTCGAACGTTGTGCTGCGCAACAGCAGGTATAGCCGAAGGAAACAGAAGGGCCCGATGGAGCATCGTACAAAAGGTTTCACGCTGATCGAGTTGCTGATCGCGCTCGCGATTCTTCTGATCCTGCTCACCATGGCCGTCCCGGCGTTTAAACGCTCGGCTCAAACAACCAGGGCTGATACCGAAATCGCGGACCTGCGCCGAGCGTTGAATGTTGCCCGGCTCGAGGCCATCGATCGGGGCAATACCACGCGGGTGCGGCCGACAGCCGGCGGGGATGCCTGGAGTGGAGAGCTGGCGATTTACGACGGTACTGGCGCTTTGGCCAATGTATTGCGGGTTGTTCCGGCGATGAGCAACGGCGCAACTCTGGCGCTAACCTCTGGCGTCACTGCTATCGATTTCAACAGTCTGGGCGGATTGTCATCGCCGTCCTCGGAGGTGATGATCAGCTATGGGCGGGGAGCACAAAGCAGGACGCTGACAGTGTGTTTGAACGGACGAATTCTATTGGGGGGACGTTGCGGATGAGGGCAGGGATGCAAGGCTCGCAGGAGGGCATGACGCTGATCGAAGTCCTGATGGCGTTAGTCATTCTGGGGGTGGGGTTGCTGGGCGCAGCGGCGTTTCAGCTCAATGCGCTGAAGTACACGGACAGCGCGCGCATGACCAGTCAGGCCAGTTTTATCGCCTACGACATGCTGGACCGCATTCGCGCCAATGCCGCTGCGGACTACACCATTGCGCCTCCGGCTTCGGGCAATCCGGACGTTACCCGGGATCAGGACCTGTTTGACTTCAACGCCAACATTGTCAGCTCACTCGGCGCCACCGCGACCGGCAGGGTCACCGTCAACCAGCAGCTGTACACCATCACGATCAACTGGGACGACTCACGGGCCGCGAATACTGCCGACTCGCGGCGCAGCTTCGTCCTGACCAGCCGCACAGCCGTCGATCCGGGGGCGACCCCATGACTCGTTGCAGCAAAGGCTTCGGCCTGGTCGAGTTGCTGATCGCCCTGGCATTGAGCCTGATCGTGGTGCTCGGCGTGGTGCAGGTTTTCATCGCGGCCAAGAACACCTATCTCAGTCAGAATGCGGCCGCGAACATGCAGGAGGATGCACGTTTTGTGTTGAGCAAAATGATTAAGGAAATCCGCATGGTCGGGATGTTCGGTTGTCTGGAAACGATCACTGATTCAAGTGAGAAAGGTGATTTCCATGCCAGTCGTACAACGCCGATTCGTTGGGAAAACGGCGGCCGCCAGTTGACGCTGGTGATGTCGGATGTTGGCAGCAATGGCGACAAGCCGGACTGGACCGTGCTTTCCGATTGTAAAACCCATTCGACGGCCTACAGTGAAGGCCGGACGCCAGCGGCAGGGCAGCAGGCATTTCCGATCCGGCGGCTGAGTTACAGGTTCAGCAACAACCAATTGCTCATGAAGGGCGGGGCCGCAGCAGACCAGGTACTGGTGGATAACGTCAGCGCTTTCGACGTGAGCTTTGGCTTGGCCAGCACGGCCACTGATCTGGCTGCATCCCGCTACAGCAGCAACCCGCCGGACCCCGCGCTGATTCGTAGCGTACGCCTGAGCCTGACCCTCACCGACCCGAGCCGCCGGGTGAGCGATCAAACCTTCAACGTGGTTGCCGCTCTGCGCAACCGCTTGCCATGAGGGAATGCCATTGAATCGTTCTCCCGTGACATATCACACCCAGCGCGGCATGGCGCTGCTGGTCAGTCTGGTCTTCTTGCTCTTGCTGACGCTGATTGGTCTCTCCTCGATGCAGAGCGCGACCCTGCAGGAAAAAATGGCCGGTAGCGTCGCCTTGCACAACCAGTCGTTTCAGAGCGCCGAGTCAGCATTGCGGGTAGGCGAGAGTGGAGTGCAACGGGACAGTTATGCGCTACCTGTTTGCAGCGGCATCGTTCAATGTGCACCACCGTCCGAGTCCTCGACTATTACCGCCGCCGGCTTCAACGCCACCTCCGGAGTGACCTGGATTGCATCGGGCAAAGGTTTTTATGGCGTGCAAAACATCGGTGTCAGCAAGAAGGCGGTGAATGTGCCAATCAATACCCAGGCGACCTTGTATCGGGTAACGGCAGTCGGCATCGCGGGGCATTCGCGCAGTGTGGTGGAGAGTATCTATGCGAAGTACTGAGCGATCTGTCAGGTTATGGTCACACCTGCTCGGCGTCGTTGTCGCGCTTGACCTGTCGATGTCGGCGCATGCAGCCACGCCAGCGGATTCGCCAGCGCTGAACCGGCCAACCTGTCTGGCGAATGGCAACTGGTACGGTTTCTATCATGGCAATCAGGGCTTGAAAGCCTTCTGCCTGAAGCTGCCCGAAGCGATCAGCGTTAAGATGCTCGACAGCAACGCCGATGGCGTGGTCGACAACCTCGACACGCTGTCCGAGGGTGTGATCTTCGTCGGAGAACATTCGCCCCAGGATACCGGCGACAATGGCGGGGTCGTAAACGATTCCACTGGCGACGACACGCCGGGGATGGAAAAATCCGGCGGCAGCCGTCGCATCATGTGGCGACAAATACAGTAAGTGAGAGTTGAGGCATGCGTAGTTCCAACCGCGGTTTTACCCTGATCGAAATCATGATCGTGATTGCGATCATCGGGATTGTCATGACCATTGCCGCCCCGAGTTTCACCGAGTACCTGAACAAGGGCCGTCGCGCGGAAGTGGCGGGTCTGCTTTCGGAGCAGGCGCAGCTCCTGGAACGCTTCTACTCGCAGAAAAATGTCTACACCGATGCGACGGGCCTCAGCGCCGGCAATGACTACTACAGCATCACTCCAGCCCTGACCGAGCAGACCTTTCTGCTGACGGCGGTACGCAAGGCCGGCTCAAGCATGGCCACTGACAAATGCGGTGATCTGACCATCACCAACACCGGTGTACTGGGTATGGTCAATGCGAAGTCCGGCCTGACCAGCAAAGATTGCTGGGGGCGCTGAGTTTCTTTTTCAGGTGCTTTTTGCACCCTCTGTCTATTTAACGATTGGATCAGAACATGACCAGGCAACAGCAAGTAGTGATTGTCGGCGGTGGGGTGATTGGCTTGCTGACGGCCTTCAATCTCGCCTCCGAAGTGCAAAGCGTTGTGCTGCTGGATCGCTCGAACGTCGGTCAGGAGTCGTCCTGGGCCGGTGGCGGCATCGTTTCGCCGCTTTACCCGTGGCGCTATAGCCCGGCGGTCACTGCGTTGGCTCACTGGTCCCAGGACTTTTATCCACAACTGGGCGAGCGCTTGTTCGCCGCCACCGGTGTTGATCCTGAAGTGCATACCACCGGTCTGTATTGGCTGGATCTGGATGACGAGGCCCAAGCGCTGGCCTGGGCCGCGCGGGAACATCGTCCGTTGAGTGCCGTGGATATCTCGGCGGCACACGACGCGGTGCCAGTGCTGGGCAGCGGTTTTTCCCGGGCGATCTACATGGCCGATGTCGCCAACGTGCGTAACCCTCGTCTGGTGAAGTCGCTCAAGGCCGCGTTGCTGGCGCTGCCGAACGTGACGATCCATGAGCAGTGCGAAGTCAGCGGGTTTGTTCGTGACGGCAACAAAGTGGTCGGCGTGCAGACCGCCACCGGTGTTGTTCTCGGCGATCAAGTCGTTCTGACGGCGGGAGCCTGGAGCGGTGAATTGCTCAAGTGTCTTGATCTGACGCTGCCGGTCGAGCCGGTGAAAGGGCAGATGATTCTCTACAAGTGCGCGGCGGATTTCCTGCCAAGCATGGTCCTGGCCAAGGGCCGTTATGCGATTCCCCGGCGCGACGGACACATACTGATCGGCAGTACGCTGGAGCATGAAGGTTTTGACAAGACGCCGACCGGGTCTGCGCTGGAAAGCCTGAAGGCGTCGGCGGTGGAATTGATCCCGGCACTGGCCGATGCCGAAGTGGTGGGGCACTGGGCCGGATTGCGCCCGGGATCACCCGAGGGCATTCCCTATATCGGCCCGGTGCCGGGGTTTGAGGGGCTCTGGCTCAACTGTGGGCATTACCGTAACGGACTGGTGTTGGCGCCGGCGTCGTGTCAGTTGTTTGCCGATGTGATGCTGGGTCGTACGCCGATTATCGATCCGGCGCCTTATGCGCCTGCCGGAAGACTTTGAAGAGATCGCAGCCTGCGGCAGCTCCTACATGATGGGAACGCACCTCCTGTAGGAGCTGCCGCAGGCTGCGATCTTTTTAAAGCCTCAATCCAGCCCTAATTTCTTGAGCCTGTAACGCATCGACCTGAATGACAGATTCAACCGCTGAGCCGCCGCCGTGCGGTTCCAGCGGGTTTCCTCCAGGGCCTGGAGCAGCAGTTGGCGTTCGACGTTTTCCAGATAGGTGTCCAGATTGTCGATCCGGGTCAGGTCCGGCATTCCACCTTCAGCTGCGCAATTGCCCTCAGCCAGGCGCAGGTCGCCTGCTTCGATCTGATTGTCCTCGCACAAGGTATGAGCCCGTTCGAGCATATTTTCCAGTTCCCGCACGTTGCCCGGGAAGCGATAGCTTTTCAGTGCATCGAGGGCTTGGGGGTGGAGTCTGGCTGCCGGTTGACCCGTATCGGCGGCCAGGCGCTTGAGTATGTGACTGGCCAGCACCTCGATGTCATCGCGACGCTCGCGCAAGGGCGGCACCCGGAGTTCGATCACATTCAAACGGTAGTAAAGATCATGCCGAAATCGCCCGGCGGCGACTTCGGCGCCAAGGTCCTTGTGTGTGGCGCAGAGAATGCGCACATCCACCGCCACTTCCTGTTGCCCGCCGACGCTGCGTACGGCTTTCTCCTGAATGGCGCGTAGCAGTTTGACTTGCATGGCCAGCGGCAGGTCGGCCACTTCGTCGAGTAGCAGGGTGCCGCCGTGAGCGGTCTGGAACAGTCCGGGTTTGTCTTCGATGGCGCCGCTGAAGCTGCCTTTGCGATGGCCGAAAAACTCGCTCTCCAACAGTTCCGAGGGAATCGCCGCGCAGTTGATCGCAATGAACGGCTGCTTGGCGCGGGGGCTTTGATCATGGATCAGGCGCGCGACCAATTCCTTGCCACTGCCGGATTCTCCGCTGATGTATACCGTCGCATGACTGTTGGCCAGTTTGGTGATGTGCTTGCGCAGGTTGCGCATGGGTAATGAGTCGCCCAGCAAACGGCGATCGATGTCGGCCCCGCGGGCAGGAAGCAGCAGGGCGCTGGTGACCAGTTCACGCAGGCGCGGAAGGTCCACCGGTTTGGTGAGGAAGTCGAATGCACCGGCCTTGAGCACATTGATTGCGGTTTCGAGACTGGCATAGGCGGTGATCATCGCCACCTGGACCTGAGGGTGGCGTTGCTGGATGTGCTGCACCAACTCCAGGCCGGTGCCATCCGGCAACTGCATGTCGGTCAGGCAGAGATCGAAAGTTTCGCTTTTCAGCAGTGATTGCGCTTCTCCGACATTGCGAGCGTTGAACGTCTCCAGTTTCATCCTTCCCAGGGTGATTTCCAGGAGTTCGCGTATGTCTGGTTCGTCATCGACGATCAAGACTTTTTGTCGTGGTCTCGTATTCAAACTAGGTTCCGTCCGTGAGCAAAGGTCATGCAAAAGCAGCCGCTTTCCTGGCGTGCCTTGAAGTCTAGGCGGGACAGAATGCTTTCGCCCGGCTGGCCGGACAGATAAAGCCCCGGGCCCTTGAAATACGGGGCGGGGGCTTCGTGATCGAGTATTTCCAGTGATTTCAGGTCAAGCCATGGCGGCGACATTGGCGCGCGGCGCTGCAGGTACAGGACGTTTTCGATTACCCGGTTCATTCGCAGAGAGAGGTCTTGAATAATCTGCGTCAGACGTCACTCGGTGCCCTTCAGTTCCTTGGGTGTCAGCGATAGTCCTCGATCGGCCGCCATTTCGGGAGAGTGTCAGCGGCCGCTGGAGTTCTTGTCCTGCTCGAGATGAGCCTGGCTGCAATACCACCGTTGGTCGAGACTCAGCGCGCGGTCACGGGGCAGGTGAACGCCGCAATGGGCGCAACGGACCATGGGTGCCGCGTCCCGTTCGGCAGGGGACCGGGGGGTGGAAGCCTGACCCTTGAATTTGCGCCAGAACCATACGGCAGCGGCAATCAGGACAATCCAGAACAATAAACGAAGCATGGTGAGCTGCTTTTCGACTGATGATCCGGCAGTTTAGCCAAGGACCTGACAGGCGCACAGTGTAATAAAGCACTGAAATAAAAAAGGGAGACCCGAGAGTCTCCCTTTTTCACAGCCCGAGGTGTCAGTCGAACACGCCGAAGGTCATGTAGCTGAACCACGAGCGGTCGCTGTTGTTGCCTTCCGCTTCGTGATTTTCTTCTTCGACTGCGTCGCCATTGTCGTCTTTAGGCTTGAGCTCGGCCGGGATGGCGTCCTTGGCGTCCTGGAACTGCTTCTGCACGTCCTGGTTGGCGCGGGTTTCGCCCGGTGGCAGCGGCGGACGGGATTCGATCAGGCCCAGGGTCGCCTTGCTCAGCCACGAACGGTTGTCGGCTTCGGCCACGGTCGGCACGAACTGGCCGTCTACCAGCGTCGGGTGGTTCGGGTAGTTGAGCTTCAGGGTTTCCAGGCTGGTGGCAGCCAGTTCGTCCAGGTGCAGGCGCTGATAGGCCTCGGTCATCACCGCCAGGCCGTCGCCGACCGAAGGGGTTTCCTGGAAGTTTTCCACCACGTAACGACCGCGGTTTGCCGCTGCGACATAGGCCTGACGGGTCAGGTAGTAGTCGGCCACGTGAATTTCGTAGGCCGCCAGCAGGTTGCGCAGGTAAATCATGCGCTGCTTGGCATCCGGCGCGTAACGGCTGTTCGGGAAGCGGCTGGTCAGTTGGGCGAACTCGTTATAGGAGTCGCGGGCGGCGCCAGGGTCACGCTTGGTCATGTCCAGCGGCAGGAAACGCGCCAGCAGGCCGACGTCCTGGTCGAAAGAAGTCAGGCCCTTGAGGTAGTAGGCATAATCGACGTTCGGATGCTGTGGGTGCAGACGAATGAAGCGCTCAGCCGCGGACTTGGCCGCTTCTGGCTCGGTGTTCTTGTAGTTGGCGTAGATGAGTTCGAGTTGCGCCTGGTCTGCATAGCGACCGAACGGATAACGCGACTCCAGAGCCTTCAGCTTGGCGATGGCGGAGGTGTAGCTACTGTTGTCCAGGTCATTTTGAGCCTGTTGGTACAGCTCGACTTCACTGAGGTTTTCGTCTACGACTTCCTTCGATGAGCAAGCAGCGGTCAATGCGAGGATGGCGATCAGCAGCAGGTGTTTCACTTGCATGGCGGCTTGCGTCCCTATGACGGCCGCTGTCTTGGGCGTGGCCGTCCTGTTATGATGAGCGCCCCGTTGAAAAGCCTCGGGGCAAAAGACGCCGTATTTAACCACAAGCGCGCAGCCGAAACCAAAGGCTGTGCCGACGCCTAGTCTGAGCATGTCCGATAAAATTGAACTTCGCGCAGAGGTGCCGTCCGAATTGGGCGGCCAACGCCTCGATCAAGTCGCCGCACAATTATTCGCTGAGCACTCGCGCTCGCGCCTTTCCGCCTGGATCAAAGACGGCCGCCTGACTGTGGATGGGGCGGTTATCCGCCCGCGAGACATCGTCCATGGTGGCGCCATCCTTGAGTTGACTGCCGAGCAGGAAGCTCAGGGCGAATGGGTCGCTCAAGACATAGCCCTGGACATCGTCTACGAAGACGACGACATCCTGGTGATCAACAAGCCTGCGGGCCTGGTGGTGCACCCGGCTGCCGGTCATGCCGACGGCACCTTGCTCAACGCCTTGCTGCACCACGTGCCGGACATCATCAATGTGCCCCGCGCCGGTATTGTGCATCGCCTGGACAAGGACACCACCGGTCTGATGGTGGTGGCCAAGACCATTCAGGCGCAGACGCAGCTGGTGACACAGTTGCAGAGTCGCAGCGTCAGCCGGATCTACGAGTGCATCGTGATCGGTGTGGTGACAGCTGGCGGCAAGATCAATGCGCCGATCGGTCGTCACGGCCAGCAACGCCAGCGCATGGCCGTGATGGAAGGTGGCAAGCAAGCCGTCAGCCATTACCGCGTGCTCGAGCGCTTCCGCTCCCACACTCACGTGCGGGTGAAGCTGGAAACCGGTCGTACGCACCAGATTCGCGTGCACATGGCGCACATCAACTACCCGTTGGTCGGAGATCCCGCCTACGGCGGTCGTTTCCGTATTCCGCCGGCCGCCAACCCGACCATGGTCGAGTCGCTGAAGAATTTCCCGCGTCAGGCGCTGCATGCACGTTTCCTGGAGCTGGATCATCCGACCACCGGTAAGCGCATGAGCTGGGAATCGCCGTTGCCGGAAGACTTCGTCTGGCTGCTGACCCTGCTCAAGCAAGACCGCGAGGCGTTCATCGGATGAGTGACTGGCTGATTCCTGACTGGCCCGCGCCGGCCGGGGTCAAAGCCTGTGTGACCACCCGTGCGGGCGGCGTCAGTGTGGCGCCGTTCGACAGCCTCAACCTCGGCGATCACGTCGACGACAGCCCCGAAGCGGTTGCCGAGAATCGCCGTCGTCTTACCGATCATTTCTCGATTCAACCGGCCTGGCTGCAGCAGGTCCACGGCATCGTCGTGGCCCATGCCGATCCGGGCCAGGTGGCCACCGCTGATGCCAGTTGGACGTCGACGCCCGGCATCGCCTGTGCGGCAATGACTGCCGACTGCCTGCCTGCGCTGTTCTGCGACCGCGCCGGCACTCGCGTCGCGGCGGCCCATGCCGGTTGGCGAGGGTTGGCGGCAGGCGTGCTGGAAGCGACGCTCGATACGCTGGACGTTGCGCCGGGAGACGTATTGGTCTGGCTCGGCCCGGCCATCGGCCCGCAGGCCTTTGAAGTCGGCCCGGAGGTGCGCGAGACCTTCGTCGAGCAATTGCCGCAAGCGGCTGAGGCTTTTGTGCCGAGCCAAAACCCCGGCAAGTTCATGGCCGACATCTATAGGCTGGCGCGCTTGCGTCTGGCCGCTCGCGGTGTCACCGCCGTTTATGGTGGCGGGTTCTGCACCGTGACCGATCCGCGCTTCTTTTCTTACCGCCGTGCGCCTCGCACTGGTCGGTTTGCCTCCCTGGTTTGGCTCGAACGCTAGACTTGTCTGATCTGCATCAACGTCACGACGCTTGAAACTCCCAGAATCGACCGCATCTATTGTGGTATCTGGCAGGTTTCTTCATTCAGGATGTTTTATAGGTCCGGCCTGCTCAAAAGGAAGGTGACCCATGCGTATAGACCGTTTAACCAGCAAGTTGCAGTTAGCCTTGTCCGACGCCCAATCCCTGGCTGTCGGCCACGATCATCCGGCCATTGAACCGGCGCACTTGATGCAAGCCTTGCTCGAGCAACAGGGGGGTTCGATCAAACCTCTGCTGATGCAGGTGGGCTTCGACGTCAACAGCCTGCGTAAAGAGCTGACCAAAGAGCTCGACCAGCTACCGAAAATCCAGAACCCGACCGGCGACGTCAACATGTCGCAGGATCTGGCGCGCCTGCTCAATCAGGCTGACCGTCTGGCCCAGCAGAAGGGCGACCAGTTCATCTCCAGCGAACTGGTGCTGCTCGCCGCCATGGACGAGAACAGCAAGCTCGGCAAGCTGTTGCTCGGCCAGGGCGTGAGCAAGAAAGCCCTGGAAAACGCGATCAACAACCTGCGTGGTGGCGAGGCCGTCAACGACCCGAACCACGAGGAAGCACGCCAGGCCCTGGACAAGTACACCGTCGACCTGACCAAGCGCGCCGAAGACGGCAAGCTCGATCCGGTGATCGGCCGTGACGATGAAATTCGCCGGACCATCCAGGTGCTGCAACGTCGTACCAAGAACAACCCGGTGCTGATCGGTGAGCCTGGCGTGGGTAAAACCGCCATCGCCGAAGGCCTGGCCCAGCGCATCATCAATGGCGAAGTGCCGGATGGCCTCAAGGGCAAGCGTCTGTTGTCCCTGGACATGGGGGCGCTGATTGCCGGTGCCAAGTATCGCGGTGAATTCGAAGAGCGCCTGAAATCCCTGCTCAATGAGCTGTCGAAGCAGGAAGGGCAGATCATCCTGTTCATCGACGAACTGCACACCATGGTCGGCGCCGGTAAAGGCGAAGGCTCGATGGATGCGGGCAACATGCTTAAGCCGGCCCTGGCCCGCGGTGAACTGCACTGCGTGGGTGCCACCACGCTGAACGAATACCGCCAATACATAGAGAAGGACGCCGCTCTCGAGCGACGTTTCCAGAAAGTGCTGGTGGACGAGCCGAGCGAAGAAGACACCATTGCCATCCTGCGTGGCCTGAAAGAGCGTTATGAGGTTCACCACAAGGTGGCCATCACTGACGGCGCGATCATTGCGGCGGCCAAGCTCAGCCATCGCTATATCACTGACCGGCAGTTGCCGGACAAGGCCATCGACCTGATCGACGAAGCCGCCAGCCGCATCCGCATGGAGATCGACTCCAAGCCTGAAGTGCTGGACCGTCTGGAGCGTCGCCTGATTCAGCTGAAGGTTGAATCCCAGGCGCTGAAGAAAGAAAGTGACGACGCAGCGAAGAAGCGTCTGGAAAAACTGCAGGAAGAAATCGCTCGTCATGAGCGTGAGTACTCGGATCTTGAAGAAATCTGGAACTCGGAGAAAGCCGAAGTCCAGGGGTCTGCGCAGATCCAGCAGAAAATCGAGCAGTCCCGTCAGGAACTGGAAGCAGCCCGCCGCAAAGGCGACCTGAACCGCATGGCCGAGTTGCAGTACGGGGTGATCCCGGACCTGGAGCGCAGCCTGCAAATGGTCGATCAGCATGGCAAAGCCGAAAACCAGTTGCTGCGCAGCAAGGTGACTGAAGAAGAGATCGCTGAAGTCGTGTCGAAGTGGACCGGTATTCCGGTGTCGAAAATGCTCGAAGGCGAGCGCGACAAGCTGATGAAGATGGAAAGCCTGTTGCACCAGCGTGTGATCGGCCAGGATGAAGCGGTGGTGGCCGTTTCCAACGCGGTGCGGCGTTCGCGCGCCGGGTTGTCCGACCCGAATCGCCCGAGTGGTTCGTTCATGTTCCTCGGCCCGACCGGGGTCGGTAAAACCGAGCTGTGCAAGGCGCTGGCCGAATTCCTCTTTGATACCGAAGAGGCGATGGTACGGATCGACATGTCCGAGTTCATGGAGAAACACTCCGTGGCTCGCCTGATCGGTGCGCCACCGGGCTACGTGGGGTATGAAGAGGGCGGTTACCTGACCGAGGCCGTACGTCGCAAGCCGTATTCGGTGATCCTCATGGACGAAGTCGAGAAGGCGCACCCGGATGTGTTCAACATCTTGCTGCAAGTGCTAGAAGACGGCCGTCTGACCGACAGCCATGGCCGCACGGTGGATTTCAAGAACACTGTGATTGTCATGACCTCCAACCTGGGGTCGGTGCAGATCCAGGAACTGGTCGGTGATCGTGAGGCGCAGCGCGCGGCGGTGATGGATGCGATTTCCAGCCACTTCCGGCCAGAGTTCATCAACCGGGTCGACGAAGTGGTGATCTTCGAGCCGTTGGCGCGGGATCAGATCGCCGGCATTACCGAGATCCAGTTGGGTCGTCTGCGTAGCCGCCTGACCGAGCGCGAGCTGAAGCTTGAACTCAGCCCTGAGGCCATGGACAAGCTGATCGCGGTCGGTTACGACCCGGTGTACGGTGCACGGCCGCTCAAGCGCGCTATCCAGCGCTGGATCGAGAACCCGCTGGCGCAGTTGATTCTGTCTGGCCGATTCATGCCGGGCGATACCGCTCACGGTGTGGTGGAACACGACGAAATCGTCTTCGTCTGATCCATAACGGCAACAAAATCGAAAAGGCCTCGCATAACGAGGCCTTTTTTTCGTTAGGCTGTTGAACTCAAAGGAAAAGGCTTGTAAAGTGCGCCCCGCAGTCAGTCACCCACCAGGGTTTCCGCTCCCCAAGCTGGAATCCAAAATAAGTTGCAAATCATTAACTTGAAAGCAATTTAGGGGGTTGACAGAGGTGCTGAAGATTGTAGAATAGCGCGCCTCAGACACACGAACGCAGCGATGCGAACGGGTCGAAGAGAACGCAGTAAAGCTTCAAAGTTGTAAATTGAAATGTGTAGTTCCGTGATAGCTCAGTCGGTAGAGCAAATGACTGTTAATCATTGGGTCCCAGGTTCGAGTCCTGGTCACGGAGCCAATTTCAAACCGGGGTATAGCGCAGTCCGGTAGCGCGCCTGCTTTGGGAGCAGGATGTCAGGAGTTCGAATCCCCTTACCCCGACCATATTTGGGTCGTTAGCTCAGTTGGTAGAGCAGTTGGCTTTTAACCAATTGGTCGTAGGTTCGAATCCCACACGACCCACCATTTTTGAAACCAGTTAGCGCTGGAATCGAATCTTAAGATCAGACGCCAAAAGCTCTGTTCGCAGAAGGCGCCTTTAAAAGGTGCCTTTTTTTTACCGGGGTATAGCGCAGTCCGGTAGCGCGCCTGCTTTGGGAGCAGGATGTCAGGAGTTCGAATCCCCTTACCCCGACCATATTAAAAATCCTCGTATCGAAAGATACGGGGATTTTTTTTGGCTTTTTTCCTGGTATGAGCACTGCGGCCGCAATGGTTCCGCCCGGTCGGTGTACACGTACCTCTGTAGGAGCTGCCGCAGGCTGCGATCTTTTGATCTTGCCCTTCAAAAAGCAAAGTCAAAAGATCGCAGCCTGCGGCAGCTCCTACAGTGGGCAGTTATCAGTGCAGCTTCAGCCGCGGCTCGGTACCGCGTCCGATCTTGCTGCCCAGCATCAGCATCGCCGTGCGGAACGGGCCGTACAGCGCCATCTGGTGCATGCGGTATAGCTACACGTAGAACATCCGCGCTTAAAAATCCTCGTATCGAAAGATACGGGGTTTTTTTTTGCTTTTTTCCTGATGTGAGCACTGCGGCCGCAATGGTTCCGCCCGGTCGGTGTACACGTACCTCTGTAGGAGCTGCCGCAGGCTGCGATCTTTTGATCTTGCCCTTCAAAAAGCAAAGTCAAAAGATCGCAGTCTGCGGCAGCTCCTACAGTGGGCAGTTATCAGTGCAGCTTGAGGCGTGGCTCGGTACCGCGTCCGATCTTGCTGCCCAACATCAACATCGCCGTGCGGAACGGGCCGTACAGCGCCATCTGGTGCATGCGGTACAGCGACACGTAGAACATCCGTGCCAGCCAGCCTTCGAGCATCACGCTGCCGGTGAGGTTGCCCATCAGGTTACCCACAGCCGAAAAACGCGACAGTGAGATCAGCGAGCCGTAGTCGGTGTACTTGTACTCCGGCAGGGGCTTGCCTTCGATGCGCAGTTTCAGCGATTTGGCCAGCAACGAAGCCTGTTGGTGAGCGGCCTGGGCGCGTGGTGGCACATTGCGGTCGCTGCCTGGTTGCGGGCAGGCGGCGCAGTCGCCGAAGGCGAAGATGTTCTCGTCGCGGGTGGTTTGCAGGGTCGGCAGCACCTGCAGCTGATTGATGCGGTTGGTTTCCAGGCCATCGATGTCCTTGAGGAAACCCGGCGCGCGAATCCCCGCGGCCCAGACTTTCAGGCTGGCCTTGATTTCGTTGCCGTCGGCGGTGATCAGGCTGTCGGCCGTCACTTCGCTGACCGCGGCATTGGTCATGACGTTGACCCCGAGTTTCTCCAGGGTTTTATGCACAGGCCCGCCAATCCGTTCCGGCAGCGCCGGCAGCACCCGTGGACCGGCTTCGATCAGGGTGATGTGCATGTTTTCCGGTTTGATCCGGTCCAGGCCATAGGCCGCCAGTTCGTGGGCGGCGTTGTGCAGCTCGGCGGCCAGTTCGACCCCGGTGGCACCGGCGCCGACGATGGCCACGCTGATTTGTTCGACTGCGTCGGTCTGGCCGGCGTGAGCGCGCAGATAGTGATTGAGCAGTTGCTGGTGGAAACGCTCGGCCTGTTTGCGGGTGTCGAGGAACAGGCAGTGTTGCGCTGCGCCCTGGGTGCCGAAATCGTTGGTGGTGCTACCGACGGAGATCACCAGCGAGTCGTATGGCACTTCGCGGGCCGGGACCAGTTCCAGACCGGCCTCGTCGTAGGTGGCGGCCAGCTGGATTTTTTTATTCGCGCGATCGAGCCCGCTCATGCGCCCCAGCTGGAACTCGAAGTGGTTCCATTTGGCCTGGGCGACATAGTTGAGTTCGTCTTCGGAAGAGTTCAGGGAACCGGCCGCCACTTCGTGCAACAACGGTTTCCAGATGTGGGTCAGGTTGGCGTCGACCAGCATCACGCTGGCCGTACCGCGCTTGCCCAGAGTCTTACCCAGACGGGTAGCCAACTCCAGACCGCCGGCGCCGCCGCCGACAATGACAATACGATGGGACATGGGGATAACTCGCAAGGCTAAAAGAAATCGGTGCAATTACCCGAGCGAGCGCAAGGCAGCTCATAGCGTCAGGTAACTGATAAGTCGGCTCAACAGGCCCAGGCCAATGGTCACTGCCAATACCAGTACGAGGAGCATCCACGGCCGGAAAGGCCGGCGCTCGACTTGGTGCTGGGACAACTGCAGGTACTCTTCGACATGCTTTTGGTCGTCGGGGTTCAGGCGGCTGGTCATATCGGGCCTCGTCAAAGGTAGACGTTGCTGAATGTGTAGAAGCTACAGTGTATTTACCCAGGGTTGAACGCAGCATAGCCGCTGTCTGGAACGGGTTCGACGCTGACGATATCGTCCAGGCGAATGATTCCACTTTGTAACACCCGGGCAGTGATTCCGCCATGTCCGCGCACGGCCTGAAAGGTGCCGATGCCCAGGTTGCTTTCAAGGCGCGCGCAGGGTTGGCACCAGCCGGTAGTTTCGAACGTTGCCTGGCCAATCCGGAAGCGGCGGCCCTTGAGGCTGAACAGATTGATGCCACTGATAACGAGATTGCGCCGCAGATCTTCAGGCCGGACCGGATGATCCTGTGCACGCCCCATCAGCGAACTGATCACCGCCAGGTGCTCCCACTGAATCAGTGTGACCTGCCGCGCATTGCGCACGCCGGGGCGGGCGTGGTCACCGGTCAGGCCGGCCTCCAGGCGCGCTTCCACGGCATCGAGTTCAAGCATTGCCGAGCGTGATTGCGGGCGCACGCCGATCCAGCGTACACGACCTTGTTGCGGCACCTCGGCGATCAGCGCCTGCAGCGGGCTCACAGGCTGATCCCGACGTCAAAGACAATGCTGCGCCCCAGGTTGCTGCGCAAGAAGTCCGGTGCTTCCGGGTGGGCGAACAGCACGCGGGCAAAAGTCGGCCCGACCAAGGACAGCGAACGCCAGCCCTGGCGCAGGTACTCGGTCGGCGGCGGGAAATGGCTGTTGAGGTCCAGCACTTCGCGTTTGAGGCTGGCGAAGGCAATGATGTCCAGTTCACCCAGGTCCATGCCGCGCTCTTTGTAGTTGTGCGCTTTTTTGCGCAAGGTCGGCGCCAATCGCAGCAAGAACTCGTTGGCGGGGATGCGTCGTGGCTTGGCCTCGCGGCGCACCAGTTGGCTCAGGGAAAACGCGCTGCGTCGGCGTTGCAGTTCGTCGCGCCATTCATCGTTGAGGCGCCGGCCCTCGTCCAGCACGAAGAACACCTCGAAACTGGCATCGCGAAACAACACGTCCGGCGGCTCCCCGGCGGGGGCGAATTCGTCGGCGCGATAGGGAATGTTCAATCCTTGCAACAGGCGCTGGCACACCCAACGCTCACGCTCCCATTTGCGGGCATTGGACAGGAACGCGTTGGCTTGCTCGGCCGCGATGGTCAGCAGGCGTAAGTAATCTGAGTCATCCATAGGCCCAAGCTTAGCGTTCAATTGCGACAAGCAGAAAGCGTTAAGCATCAATCAGCAACGCTGGGCACACGGAACGGGCGGTGTAGACTGATAGCCATTACGCGCCTGCGATGGAACAAGGGGGGGCAAGGTGAAATATTGGTCGCTATTAGTGCTCAGTCTGCTGCCGCTGTGGGCCAATGCGCTGGAGGTCGGCGAGCGGCTGGCACCATGGACATTGCTTGACCAGTTCGATCAGGCCTTCACCCTCGACAGTCGCACTCAGACGCTGCTGGTGGCGCGCAGCATGGAGGCGGCGAAACTGGTCGATGCGGCGCTGCAAGGTCAGCCCAAAGGCTATCTGGAGGCCCGGCACGCGGTCTTTCTCGCGGACATCCAGCGAATGCCACGCTTGATCGCGAAAATGTTCGCAGTACCGGCCATGCGCGATTACTCCTATCGGGTGATGCTGGATCGTGAAGGTCGTGTCGCACCGCGTTACCCCGGCGCTGTGGATAAAGTGTTGTGGTTGCAGCTCAAGGATGGTCGATTGATCAATCAGCACGAATACGCCACGGCTGCGCAATTGCGTGAAGCGCTGGAGACGTCTGGTCCATGATCGGCGCTGAGCTGCTGTCACCGCAGAGCCTGACAGTCGGCTGGATGATCTATGTGCCGGTGCTGCTTTGGGCGATGTGGCGTGCGCCCTGGGTTGAACTGTTCACCGACAGCCGTCGCCAGCATTTATTGTTCGGCACGGTGTTCGCGTTGTTCATGCTGTGGCTGGTGCGGCGGGATTTCGATACCGGCGTGTCGTACCACTTCATTGGAATGACGGCGGTGACATTGCTGCTGGACTGGCCGCTGGCGATCGTTGGCGGGCTGGTCGCGCAGTTGGGGCTGGTGTTGCTCGGGCGTCAGGATCTGGTTGCAGTCGGGGTCAACGGTGCGTTGTTGATTGCACTGCCGGTGCTGGTCACCGAGTGCTGCGCGATCCTGGTGGAGCGGGCGCAGCCACGAAATCCCTTTGTGTATATCTTCGTTTCCGGATTTTTCGCCGCCGCGCTGTCAGCGCTGCTGTGCCTGCTGCTGGCGCTTTGGTTGTTATGGTTCGACGAGCGTTTTGCCATGCCGTACTGGCTGGAAGATTTTGTCGGATATCTATGGCTGATCATTTTTCCCGAAGCCTTTATCAACGGCATGATCGTCAGTGCGCTGGTCGTGTTTTGTCCGGAGTGGCTTGAGACGTTCAACCGCACCCGCTACCTCTCGGCCCCTTGGAAGGACGACGATCCCAAGCCCTGAAATCGTCGATCCGGTGGATCAGTGGCGCGGGTCGAAGTCACCGCTGAACATCTCGTCCTCGGCATCGGGAGCCACTGGAATCTTGTGTTCTTCGGACGCCCAGGCGCCCAGGTCGATCAGTTTGCAGCGATCGGAGCAGAATGGCCGGAATTTGCTTTCGGCGGTCCATTCCACGGGGGCGCCACAGGTTGGGCATTCGACGGTTGTTGGTTGGCTCATGACTGGCCTCCACGCAAAGTAAGATAAAAGCGATGCAGGCGTTCGACCTCGCTATGTAGCCAGGCAAGGTCGCGGTCGTTGACCACGACGTCGTCGGCATGGCTCACGCGATCCTGGCGGCTGGATTGGGCCTTGAGGATCGCCTGGACTTGCTGCTCGCTGGTCTGGTCACGTTGCAGGGTGCGTTCGATCTGCAATTGTTCCGGGGCATCGATCACCAGCACCCGTTGGGTCATGGCGTACTGGCCGGACTCGATCAGCAGCGGCGATACCAGAATCGCATAAGGTGATTTTGCCAGCGCCAGGTGATGAGCGATTTCCTCGCCGATCAGTGGATGCAGGAGGGCCTCCAGCCAGCGGCGCTCTTCAGGCACTTCGAAGATCAATTTGCGTAGCGCAGCGCGGTCCAGTTGTCCGTCTGTCTGCAACACGCCGGGGCCGAAGTGTTCGGCGATTTGTGCCAGTGCCGGGCGTCCGGGTTCAACGACCCAGCGAGCGGCATGATCGGCGTCGACCACATGCACGCCCAGATCGATGAAGTGTTGGGCGGCCGCGCTTTTACCGCTGCCGATGCCGCCGGTCAGGCCGAGAATCCAGGGTTTTTCCACAGGGGTATTCATTTCAAACCGACATACTGCCAATAGAGGTCGGTTATTTGACCACCCCAGAGCAAGGCAATCCAGCCGGCAATGGCCAGATAGGGACCGAAAGGGATAGGCGTCGAGGTTTTTGCATGGCGCAAGCGCAGGGTGATCAGCCCGATGATTGCTCCCACCAGCGAGGACAGGAGGATGGTCAGCGGCAAAATCTGCCAGCCACCCCAGGCGCCCAGCATCGCCAGCAGTTTGAAATCACCGTGACCCATGCCGTCCTTGCCGGTGATCAGTTTGAACAGCCAGAACACCGACCACAGCAGGCCGTAGCCGGCTATTGCCCCCCACAGTGCCTCGTGCAGCGACACGAACAGGCCGAAACTGTTGACGACCAACCCCAGCCACATCAATGGCAGCACCAGCACATCCGGCAATATCTGATGTTCGGCGTCGATCAGGCTCATCGCCAGCAATCCCCAGCTCAGGACCAGTACCAGGCCGGCCGGCCAACCGAAGCCGAAGTGCCAGGCAACAAACGCCGATAACAACCCGCAGGCCAATTCGGTCAATGGATAGCGCGGGCTGATCGCCGCCGCACAGGCTGAACAGCGGCCGCGCAAAAACACATAACTGAGCAGCGGGATGTTTTCCCAGGCACGGATTCGGTGATCGCAATGCGGGCACTGGGAGTGAGGCAGCAACAGGTTGTAGGTCGGCAGCGGCGTTTCGCCAGGCAGCCCGAGAATGTCATGGGCCTGCTCACGCCAGTCGCGGTCGAGCATTTTCGGCAAGCGCCAGATCACGACATTGAGGAAACTGCCGACCAGCAGGCCGGTGATGCCTGCGAGAAGGACAAAGGCCAGCGGAGAGTGAATCAGGATTTCATTCAAGGGCATGTCAGATCGCTGAGCCAAGTTGGAAGATGGGCAGGTACATGGCAACTACCAGTCCACCGACGATAACACCCAGCACCACCATGATGAACGGCTCCATCAGGCTGGTGAGGTTATCGACCATGTTATCGACGTTGTCTTCGTAGAATCCCGCGACTTTGTCGAGCATGGCGTCCAGGGTGCCTGACTCTTCGCCGATGGCCGTCATCTGTATCGCCATGTTCGGAAAGACGCCGGAGGTACGCATGGCGAAATTCAATTGCATGCCGGTCGAAATGTCTTGCCGGATGCGCAACACAGCGCGCTTGAACACGCTATTGCCGGTCGCGCCGGCCACTGATTGCAGGGCCTCCATCAGCGGCACGCCGGCAGCGAAAGTGGTCGACAGTGTGCGGGCGAACCGGGCCACGGCGGACTTGTGCATCAGGGTGCCCACCAGCGGCAGTTTCAGCAGCCAGGTGTCCATCCGGTCACGCAAGGCCGGGGACTTCCCGAGGGCGTGGCGCACGCCGAAGGCCATCGTGAGCAGCGCACCAAGGACCACCCACCACCAGGCCTGCATGAATTGCGACAGGCCAATGACCATCACGGTGAAGGCCGGCAGTTCGGCGCCGAAGCCTTTGAACACCGACTCGAACTGCGGCACGACATTGACCAGCAGAATCCCGGTGACAATCGCCGCGACGAACACCACCACCAGCGGGTAGGTCATGGCTTTTCGGATCCTGGCCTTGAGGGATTCGCTTTTTTCCTTGTAGGTCGCGACACGCTCCAGAAGGGTGTCGAGGGCACCGGCCTGCTCGCCGGCATCCACCAGGTTGCAATACAGCTCATCGAAATGCCGGGGCTTCTTGCGCAGGGCGGCGGCGAAGCTGCTGCCTGCCGCAACTTCCTGTTTCAGTTCGTCCACCAGCGTGCGCATGGCCGGATTGTCGAAGCCCTCGCCGATGATGTCGAAGGACTGCAATAACGGCACGCCGGCCTTCATCATCGTCGCCATTTGCCGGGTGAACAGGGCAATGTCCTGGGCCTTGATACGCTTGCCCATGCTGAAAACCGATGGGCTTTTTTTGCGAACCTTGCCTGGACTGATGCCTTGTTTGCGCAGTTTTGCCTTGATCAGCGCCGGGTTTTGAGCGCTGAGTTCGCCGGTCACTTTTGTGCCTTTGCGGTCGATGCCTTCCCATGCATACACGCTGATTTTCGCTGCCTTGACCGCCATGTTCAGTCCTGGGTATTCCGATTGAGTTGCTCTTATAGCCTAGTCAAAGGATGGGGCCAAACCCGCCAGGGTGAGGTGACAAAAAACGTCAGATAGTACTGATCCTGGTAGTGGGTAAGGGCTTCGCGACCACCACACCCATTGCCAACAGGGGCTTCCGGCCTTGGCACAGGCTGTGCTGCCATGGGGCAGGTCATGAGCCTTCGACTCATGCATGGAGCTTGTACATGAACAATCAGAAAGGTTTTACCCTGATCGAGTTGCTCGTCGTGGTGGCGATCATCGGGATCCTGGCAACACTGGGCCTGCCGATGTATTCCAAGTACCAGGCCCGGGCCAAGGTCACGGCGGCGATGGCCGAGTTGACTGCGATGAAAGTACCGTTCGAGGATGTGCTCAATCAGGGGGAAACGCCGACAATTGCCAACGTGGCGCCCGCCGGTACGGCAACGACCACCCATTGCGCCCTGTCTGTGACGGCTACAACGCCGGAGGGAGCAGGATCAATCGTCTGTACGTTGCACAATGCCCCGGGGGTGGTCCAGGGCAAAACCGTCACCCTGACACGGGACGAAGCCAAAGGCTGGTCATGTAAAAGCAGCGTCTCTCAGGATTACTTGCCTAAAGGGTGTTCCGGTTCTGCGGCATGAAGTACTGAATCAGTCCCCGCTTTTGCGGGGTTTTTTCTGTTTGTCGACCGGCCGTCAAAAGCCGCTCATAAAGCTCAGAAATTTCAGCATCTTAGGAACTTTTCATAAACCCGCAACTTGCATGCAGTGTTTGTGCATCTCGTGCATTTTGCATGATTCCGAAAATTGGCTGATTTTATAACTTGTTGATTTGTAATGCTTTATCCTTGTTTCCAAAGTTGGCACAGCGTTCGCAATATCCTTGGTAACCCTGCCGACAAGACACCCGGCAGACTTTCCGAAAAACAGGAGTTACTCGTATGAAGAAGTTCGCTATCACTGCCGCTGCTGCTACCGCGCTGACCCTGACCATGGCCAACGCCGCGTTTGCTCAAACCACCCAGGCAACCCAGTCGCCAATGGTGCTGGCTGCCGGTGAGATGACCGAAGCGAAAGAAGCTACTTCCGATACCTGGATCACCACCAAAGTCAAAGCTGACCTGATGACCGAAAAAGGCATTCCAGGTAGCGACATCAAGGTTGAAACCAACAAAGGCGTGGTATCGCTGTCGTCGACCACCGCCGTGACCGATTCGCAAAAGGAAATGGCTGTGGCCATCACCAAGAAAATCAAAGGCGTCAAGGCGGTCTCCGCTGACGGCCTGAAAGCCGAGTAAGGCAAGACTTCTCGCCTGGACCGGGAGAAGGCGCGACAGACGGGCCGAGTCATACGTCTGTTGCAACCTGAGTGTTCATGCGAAGGGCCAAACGGATGTTGGCCGCCACAGGCCCCGTGCAATTTTGCCGGGGCCTGTTTTATGTGGTGCGCCGTAAACAATTGTGGGAGCGGGCTTGCTCGCGAAGGCTGACTGACATTCAACACATGCGTTGAATGAAAAACCGCTTTCGCGAGCAAGCCCGCTCCCACATTGGGTAGTACCGGTTAATTGCCGCGTTTGCTGGTGATCTGCTTCAGCCGATTACCTTCGAACCGCAAGTATTGATACATGCCGCCATTCGGTCCGTAAGTCCATTCCTCGACCTGAAACTCCTCGCGCCGGTCTGCACTGCGTTTGTAACCCAGCAGGTCGCGACTCACCGGTTCACCGCATTTCTGCACCACCTCACTCGAACGATCACCGACGCTGATCAATTGGCTGCCGCAGCGCAGGGTATCGGCCGCCCAGGCCTGGCTGGCGGATAGCGCCAGGACCAGGCCTGCCAGCTGCCGCATCATCACTCGGCATCCAGATGCATCGGTGTCACCACGCGGCCGTCACTTTCCGCTTCGCCCAGGTTGGCGTCGATGAAGTACACCCGCTCATCTTCCAGTTTGGCCTTGTCGACCAGGTAATCCTTGATGCTGCTGGCGCGCTCCTGGCCCAGTTGACGCAACAGTACGTCACTGGAGCTCCAGAACTTGATCACCTCTGCGCGCATTTTCGCGGTGCGCTCTTCCTTGCCCAGGTCCTTCCATTCGGCAGGGGGCTGGGTTTTCAGGCGGGTGCGGTAGATACCTTCGAGCAAGGGGCCTTTTTCCCCGTCCGGCACTTCCAGCAACGAAGCCTGGGCCGGGACCTTTTCACCGCGGCGCTGGAGCATTTTGTAGTAGTTGTACTGGTATTCCCGTTCCAGGCGTTGCTCGGCGATCAGCGGGCCATCGCTGCTCTGGGCAGCGGTGCCTTCGATTTCCAGGCGCAGGGCCGGGCGTTCCTTGAGCGCATTGGAGAGTTTGTCCAGGGCGCTTTCGGCGTCCTTGCCCAATTCGCTGGAACCCGCCGCGAACGAAACGCTGCCCAGGTCCTCCGAGCCGCCACCGCTGACCAGCCCGCCAATGAGCTTGAACGGTGCCGCTGCGGCTTTGACGATCAGGTTGCGCAGGGTCTGCCAGATAATCGGCATGACGCTGAACTGAGGGTTGTTCAGATCGCCGGTGACCGGCAGCTCGATGGAGATCTTGCCGTCGACGTCCTTGAGCAAGGCAATCGCCAGTTTCAGCGGCAGGCTCACTGCATCCGGGCTGTCGACTTTTTCACCCAGCTGCAGTTGCTCGACCACCACTTTGTTTTCGGCTTTGAGTTGCCCCTTGGTGATCTGGTAATGCAGGTCGAGATTGAGCCGGCCCTTGCGGATACGGTAGCCGGCGAACTTGCCGGAGTAGGGGGTCAGCGTGGTCAGTTCCACGCGTTTGAAGCTGGTGGCGATGTCGAGGCTGGCCATCGGGTCGAACGGATTGACCGAGCCCTTGATGGTCACCGGCGCGTAGCGGTCGACCTTGCCCTTGACGTCGACACTGGCCGGTTTCGGCTGGCGGCTGTCGATGGTGCCGATCTGCCCGTTGAGTTGCTGGATGGCGGTGGCGAAGTTCGGGGTGAGGCTGAAGTCGGCGAAGTTGGCCGAACCGTCATTGATGAAGATGCCGCCGATGTGGATGCCCAGCGGTTTTTCGTTGCTTGTCGGTTTGCTCGCTGCCGTTTTTGCCCCGGAGTCCGCCGGTTGCGGGATCAACAGATCGTCGATGTTGGTGGTGCGATCATCGTTGATCATGAAACGCGCATAGGGCTGGAACAGATTGACCTTGTCGATCGACAGGCTGTCCCCATGCTGATAGTTCAGGCCTTCGACCACGACCTGTTGCCATTTGAGGAAGTCGCGGGTTTTCAGGGTGTCCAGGGTATGCAGCTGATCGACCTGGGCGCGACCGGTGACGTTGAAGGCCAGGGGCTCGGTGCTTTTGAGGTTGACCGCCAGATCGCTGCCGAGCATGCCGCTGCGCAGTTCCAGGCGAATGAATGGCGTGATGTAGGACTGGGCAACCCGCAGGTCTATGTCCCTGGTCTGGACCTTCAGTCTGGCGCTGATCGGGGCCAGGTTGACCTCGCCGTCAGCCATGATCTTGCCTTGCTTGCCCACGTCGGTATCGAGCTTGAGGGTAAAGGGCGAGCCGTTGAGGCTGTCGAAGTTTTGCAGGTCGAGGTTCAGCGGAGCCAGGTCCAGGGCGACGGCAGGCTGTGCCTTGCGGTCAGCCAGATGCACCTTGTAGTCGCGCAGCTGCACATCCTTGATCAGCACCTGCCAAGGTTTGTCGGGTGCGCCCGGTTCGGGTTTCGGTGAGTCTGCCGCCGCCGGAGTGCTGGTCGGTTCGGCATCCGCCTTGGCTTTGGCGGTGGATTTTGACGGTTGGCTGGCGAACAGTTTCTGCCAGTCGAGTTGGCCGTCCGGTTCCAGCGCGGCCCAGGTTTCCAGTTTGTGGCTGCGGATCTTGCCGACCACCACCTGCTGTTTGGCCAGGTCCACCGTGGTTTCGCTGACGTCCAGTCGCTCAAGCTTTACCAGCGGCCGGCCATCCGGCGCCTTGATCGCGAAGGGGGCGACAGTGACCGCTACATTGCTCAGCAGCAGCTCGGTTTCCTTGGACAGACTGAGTTTGTAGTCGGTGCTGATGCTCATGACGCCGTTTTCGAGATCCAGTGGAACGGAATCGCGCACATAGGGCCAAAAGGCTTTCATCTTGCCATCAGTGATTTTCAGCTTACCTTCGGAGGCGATCGGGATCAGGCTGAAATTGCCTGTCCAGTCGATCTGTCCGCCATTGGGGCCGACGGCCACCAGGGTCATGTCGGCACTGTCATCGGGCAGGGTGCTGAGGTTCTTCAGCTCGAAATCGAGGGAGTCGTAGAGAAACTCGATGGGCTCGCTGGGCCGGGCGTCTTCAAAGTGCAGGGCGCCGCCGGCCAGCTTGATGCGCTCGATGCGCAGCGGAAACGGCTGGGCGTTCGGATCGGCAGGCGTGGGTTCGCTTTCTGGCAGTTTGAACAGCCCAAGCAGATTGAGTTTGCCGTCCTTGCCGAACAGGATTTCGGTCTTGGGTTTGTCCAGTTCGACATCGGACAGGTGCACCGCCTTGGTCCACAGGCTGTCGAGTTGCAGATTGGCGTACAAGCGTTCGAAAGCGACCTGCTCCTTGCCGGGCTCGCCGATGTTCAAGCCCCATAGGGTCAGTTCAAGGCTGAACGGATTGAACTCGATCCGCTGGATCGTGGCGGGCGTGGTGGCGTAGTTGGCCAGTTGCTGGTTGGCAACGCGCAACGCCACACCCGGTAAAATCAGAAAACCCAGCAAGCTGTAGAGGGCCAGAGCAGTCAACAAGGCGCCGATGGCGCGAATCAATCCTTTGTACATGTGCGGCTTCATCTGTCTGAATCGGAGTGCCTTGGAGTATGGCACGCGTTTCCGGTTCCGAAGTGATTGACCTGTCTAGGAAGTTTCAGATTTCTCCCACAGCTGTCAGAGCTGCAGAATCAGGGTTTTCAGCGGTGGTTGCTGATCCATCGACGGAAAGTCGGCGCCTGGTTTCATCACGCTCCACTCACGCACTGGCCGCCCGGCCTTCTCCGCACAACGCAAAACCTGTTCGCGCCAGTCGTCCATGCTGACTTTCGCCAGGTTGTTGCAGCAGATCAGCACACCGTTGTCGGCGGTGGTCAGCAGGGCCGGTTTGAGCAGACTCTGATAGTCGCGCAGCAGATCGACTGTGCCGAATGCGCTCTTGGCCCAGGCCGGAGGGTCGAGCAGCACCAGGTCGTACTGGCGCTGTTCCAGGCGCTGATAGCTCGGCAGTTTTTGCCCGCGACGCTGGCTGATCGGCAGGCCAGCCAGTTGGCGAATGGCCGGGAAGTAGTCGGACTGGATAAATTCCATGGGCGGCAACTGCGGGTTGAGTTGGCCGTTCTCGCGACCGACCGCCAGGTTGCCTTCGGCGAAGTCCAGGTTGCACACTTCGCGCGCGCCGCCGGCGGCGGCACTGAGGCCGACGCCACAGGTGTAGGCGAACAGGTTCAGCACGCTTTTGTTTTTGCTGTGATCCTTGACCCAGCCACGGGTGTTGCGCAGGTCGAGGAACAGCAGCGGGTCTTGTCCGGCATGGCGGCCTCGCACCCGATAGTTCAGGCCCCATTCGTGGCCGACCAGGTCTTGCAGGGCGGCTTCGTCGGCGCGGTAGACGATGTCTTCGCGATCGATGCGCGAGTTGCCGCGGGAGCGGTCGTTGTAGACCAGCAGGGTTTCAAAGCCCAGGTATTGGTTGATCGCGTCGTGCCGTTGCAGCAGCGCCTCGCGCTCCAGCGGCTGGTGGAAGCTCTGTACCAGCAATTGCGGGCCGTAGCGGTCGATGGTCAGGCCACCGGCACCTTCCTGGCTGCCGTGGAACAAGCGATAGCAGTCGGTGCCCTGCTGGTGCAGTTCGGCGAGCAGGTCCTGGCGTTGATCGAGGGCGGCGCGCAGCGCCTGATTCAAGGAAGACATGCTGGGCGCCTTGCAGGAGAGAATTGGGCGCGGGAGTTTAACAGTTACTGAGCTTCAAGCTTCAAGCTTCAAGCTTTGAACTTGGAGCTTGCGGCTCTGAGCGTCAGCTCAGCAACCCCATCCGTCGCTTGGCCCGATGCACCGATCCATTACGCACCGCCCAGCGCAGCATTGGCGCGCTGCGATTGACGCTGGCGCGGATCAGCTTGCGTTGCAGCGGGTTCTGGCTGACGCCGAGCATGTCACTGGCCCAATCGGGCAGCAGATCGATCCCCGCCTGCATCATCAGGCCGCCGAACGGCTTGGCCAAACGACTGGGAGAGGGCGCGTTCAACAACAGGCGCAGCACCTCGCGGCTGCGCTCGTCGCACAGCAGTTGCGGGCGCACGCGCTCGAGGTAGTCGGCAATGGCCTGTCGCGAACGGGGCACATCCCGGGCACCGAGACGCTCGGCGACCAAGGCGATCTCTGCGTAATAGCGATCCTGATCGACTGGGGACAGATGCGGGTTGCGATAGCGCAAATGCGCAGCGAGGAAGTTGCTGACCTCGGCGACGTGCACCCAGGTCAGCAGATCGGGATCGCTGGCGGCATAGGGGCGTCCATCCGGCGCCGTGCCAGTCACCTGCAAGTGAATGGTGCGAACCTTCTCGATCAACCAGTCGGCGTCTTGCCGCGAACCGAAGGTGGTGCCGGAGATGAACTGCCCGGTGCGGCGCAAGCGACCGAGCATGTCCTCACGAAAGTTCGAATGGTCCCAGACCCCGGCCAATGCCAGCGGGTGCAGGGCCTGCAGCATCAGGGCGCTGATGCCACCGATCAGCATGCTGCTGAAATCGCCATGGACTTGCCAGCTCACCGAGTCCGGTCCGAACAGCCCGGGGTCGCCCTTGGGGTTTTCCAGGTCGAGCTTGCCCAGGGACAAACCGGTCAGGCTCATGATCTGGGTTTCGATGCGGGTGCGGATGAATTCCATGGTGTCCCGGTAATTTTTTGTAGGAGCTGCCGCAGGCTGCGATCTTTTGATTTTGCTCTGTGGATCAAAAAGATCGCAGCCTGCGGCAGCTCCTACAGAGAGCGAGCATTATTGATTCAGGCGTTTATCGATCAGGCCCTGCACCACGCTCGGGTCGGCCAGGGTCGACGTATCGCCCAGACTGTCCAGTTCGTTGCAGGCGATCTTGCGCAGAATGCGCCGCATGATCTTGCCTGAGCGGGTTTTCGGCAAGGCCGGTGCCCACTGGATCAAGTCCGGTTTGGCGAAACTGCCGATTTCCTTGCCGACCAGGGCCAACAATTCCTTCTTCAGTTCATCGTTGGTTTCGACGCCGTTCATGGGCGTGACGAAAACATAGATGCCCTGGCCCTTGATGTCGTGGGGGTAACCGACCGCAGCGGCCTCGGCGATGCTGTCGTGCAGCACCAGGGCGCTTTCCACTTCGGCGGTGCCGATACGGTGGCCGGACACGTTGATCACATCGTCGATGCGCCCGGTGATCCAGTAGTCGCCATCTTCATCGCGCCGCGCGCCATCGCCGGTGAAGTAGTAGCCGGGATACGGCTTGAAATAGGTGTCGACCATGCGCTGCGGGTCGCCATAGACGCTGCGGATCTGCGCCGGCCAGCTGGATTTTATGGCCAGTACGCCGCTGCCGGCGCCTTGGATTTCCTTGCCTTGCTCGTCGAGCAGCACCGGCTGCACGCCGAACATTGGTTGTGTGGCGCAACCGGGCTTGATTCGTTGGGCGCTGACCAAAGGGCTGAGCATGATGCCGCCGGTTTCGGTCTGCCACCAGGTATCGACGATCGGGCAGCGCTCTTCGCCCACCTCATGGAAGTACCACTCCCACGCTTCCGGATTGATCGGTTCGCCGACCGTACCGAGCAGCCTGACGCTGGCGCGGGAGGTTCCCTTCAACGCGGCGGGCCCTTCGCGCATCAACGAACGCAGAGCCGTCGGGGCGGTGTAGAAAATATTCACCTTGTGTTTGTCGATCACCTGCCAGAAGCGCGAGGTCGTCGGGTAGCTCGGCACGCCCTCGAAGATCAGCGTGGTTGCGCCGTTAGCCAGCGGACCGTAGACGATGTAGCTGTGGCCAGTGACCCAACCGACGTCGGCGGTGCACCAGAAGACCTCGCCATCGCGGTAATCCAGCACGTACCTGAAGGTCATCGCCGCTTGCAGCAGGTAGCCGCCGGTGGTGTGCAGCACGCCTTTGGGTTTACCGGTACTGCCGGAGGTGTAGAGGATGAACAGCGGGTCTTCGGCGTCCATCGGCTCGGGCGGGCAATCGGGGCTGGCTTCGCGCAGGGCCTGCTGGTACTTGATGTCCCGTCCTTCGACCCAGTTCACTTGTACATTTCTGCGCTCGACCACCAGCACGGTGCTCACGTTCGGGCAGCTTTGCAGCGCCTTGTCGACGTTCTGCTTGAGTGGTACGGGCCGGCCGCCGCGCACGCCTTCGTCGGCGGTGATCACGGTGCGACAGTCGGCGTCGAGAATGCGGTCGCGCAAGGAGTCCGGGGAGAAGCCGCCGAACACCACCGAGTGCACCGCGCCGATGCGGGTACAGGCGAGCATGGCGTAGGCCGCCTCGGGAATCATCGGCATGTAGATGCACACGCGGTCGCCTTTTTTCACGCCACGGCTTTTCAGCACGTTGGCCAGGCGGCAGACGTTTTCATGCAGTTGTCTGTAGGTGATCGATGTCGAGTCGGCAGGATCGTCACCTTCCCAGATGATGGCGACCTGATCGCCGCGTTTCTCCAGGTGCCGGTCGATGCAGTTGTAGCTGACATTCAATTGCGCACCGGCAAACCAGCTGGCCTCACCGGTCTTCAGGTTGTAGCGCTGGACGGTTTCCCAGGGCGCACTCCAGTCGAGAAAACGCGTGGCCTGTTCGGCCCAGAAGGTGCTGGGGTGTTCAATGGATTCGCGGTACAGGCGCTGATAGTCGTCTTGACTCAGTTGTGCAGCCCGGCGGACGGCATCGGCTTTGGGGAACTTGCTGATATCGAACATGACGGTTCCTTATTCTTGTTTTGCGACAAGAGGGGAGCTGCGCGACCCTCGTAGGAACTGCCGCAGGCTGCGATCTTTTGATCCTGTTTTTATGAAGGTCAAAAGATCGCAGCCTGCGGCAGCTCCTACACAGTGATAGCGCACGCCACCGATTTTGCGATCAACCCGGTGCCGTAGTAACTGTCGGAATCTGCAATCTGAAGGGGCGGGTAAACCGCCCCTTCAGCCTATCACCCGCGGTGACGACCGCGGAAGTAGTTGATCAGCCCTTGAGTCGAGGCGTCCTCGGCCGGGGTTTCCTCGCTACCGACCAGGCGGTTGTAGACACCTTTGCCCAGCTCTTTGCCTAGCTCCACGCCCCACTGGTCGAAGGCATTGATGCCCCAGATCACGCTTTGCACGAAGACTTTGTGTTCGTACATCGCCACCAGTGCGCCGAGGCGACGCGGGCTGATGCGCTCGACCACCAGGGTGTTGCTCGGACGATTGCCCGGGATCACCTTGTGCGGCGCGAGTTTGTGTACGTCGGCTTCGCTCATGCCTTTGTCGCGCAGCTCGGTTTCGGCCTCGGCCAAGGTCTTGCCGAGCATCAGCGCCTGGCTTTGCGACAGGCAGTTGGCGTACAGCCACTGGTGGTGGTCGGACACTGGGTTGAAGCTGACGATCGGCACGATGAAGTCGGCCGGAATCAGTTGAGTGCCCTGGTGCAGCAACTGATGGTAGGCGTGCTGACCGTTGCAGCCGACGCCGCCCCAGATCACCGGCCCGGTATCGGTGGACACGGGCTTGCCATCCTGGCGCACGCTCTTGCCGTTGGATTCCATGTCCAGCTGTTGCAGGTGCTTGGTGATGTTACGCAGGTAGTGATCGTACGGCAGGATCGCGTGGCTTTGCGCGCCCCAGAAGTTGCCGTACCACACGCCGAGCAAGGCCAGCAGTACCGGCATGTTCTGTTCGAACGGTGCGCTCTGGAAGTGCTGGTCCATGGTGTAGGCACCGGACAGCAGCTCCTTGAAGTTGGACATGCCGATGGCCAGGGCAATCGGCAAACCGATGGCCGACCACAGCGAGTAGCGGCCACCGACCCAGTCCCACATCGGGAAGATGTTTTCTTCGCGGATACCGAAGGCTACGGCGGCGGCGTTGTTGCTCGAGACCGCGATGAAATGGCGATACAGCTCGGCTTCCGAACCACCCTGGGCCAGGTACCAGGCACGGGCGGCCTGGGCGTTTTTCAGGGTTTCGAGGGTGTTGAAGGATTTCGAAGAGACGATGAACAGCGTGGTTTCGGCACGCAGCTTCATGGTCAGTTCGTGGAATTCGCTGCCGTCGATGTTCGCCAGGTAATGGCAACGCACGCCTTTCTGGGCGTAGGACAGCAAGGCTTCGGACACCAGTTCCGGGCCGAGGAAGGAGCCACCGATGCCGATGTTCACCACGTCGGTGATCGGCTTCTCGGTGTAACCACGCCACAGACCATCGTGGATGCGGCCGACGAGGTCGGTGATCTGGTTCAGCACCTTGTGCACTTCGGGCATCACGTTGACGCCATTGACCGACAGCTTGTCGCCGACCGGGCGGCGCAGCGCGGTGTGCAGGGCTGGACGGCCTTCGGAAGCATTGACGATTTCGCCATCGAACAGCGATTTGATCGCGCCCTTGAGGTCGACTTCGTTGGCCAGGCCCACCAGCAGATTGCGGGTCTCGGCGTTGATCAGGTTTTTCGAATAGTCGAGAAACAGGCCGCAGCTGCTGAGGGTGAATTGAGTAAAGCGCTGCGGATCGGCATTGAAGGCTTCGCGCATGCTGAAATCCTGCATGGCTTGGCGGTGGTCATTCAACGCTTGCCAGGCGGGCAGAGCGGTAACGTCGTGAGGAGTGCGGTAATACGCCATCGCTGCGGGTTTCCTTATTACTTGAACGGCCTTTGGAACACTAAAAATCCCGGAGCGCTGTGGGTGGGCGTTCCGGTCAACTGCGTCGACACGATTTCATGGCGCAGGGCGAATACAGTAAACCCCGCGCAATGATCTGTCTTGACTTTGTCTGACCTGTTTCCGGTACTTTTTTAACATCGAAGTTAGGAATGGTCCGACAAACGGAAGAGACAGGGCTCGGATCAGGCGACCTGGACCGGAATGGCGTTGCTGGTGTGGCTCAGTTCATTGCCCGGTGCCATGTAGAGCATGCGCGGCTTGAAGTTGAGCAGTTCGGCTTCGCTGTAATGAGCGTAAGCGCAGATGATCACGCGATCACCGACCTTGGCCTTGTGCGCCGCGGCGCCGTTGACCGAGATCATGCGCGAACCTTCTTCGCCACGGATGGCGTAGGTGGTGAAGCGCTCGCCGTTGTCGACGTTGTAGATCTGGATCTGTTCGTACTCGCGGATGCCGGACAGGTCCAGCCATTCACCGTCGATGGCGCAGGAGCCTTCGTAATCGAGTACAGCATGGGTGACTTCGGCGCGATGCAGCTTGGCTTTGAGCATGATGGCGTGCATGAATGTTTCCCAGGTCGGAATCAAACGGCGGGCAACCCCCACAGGCGCGTAGGAGCTGCCGCAGGCTGCGATCTTTTGATCTCGCCGTTGATTTTGGTTTTGTTGTTTGATTTTTGATCGTGCTGTTTAAACCGCAGCGTCGAGGTTCAGGTGCAGGTTGTCGATCAACCGCGTCGTACCGAGGAACGCCGCCACCAGAATCACCAGGTCACGATCCTGAGCCGTCGCCGGGCGCAGGGTCAGGGCATGGCGAATTTCCAGATAGTCAGGGCGCAGGCCAGCCGTTTCGAGCTGTTTGATCTGCGTGTCGATCAGCGTCGGGTAATCGCGTTCGCCCTGCTTGATCGCCTCGCTGATCGCATTCAGCGTGCGGTAGACCACCGGTGCCACAGCGCGTTGCTCTTCGTTGAGGAACCCGTTGCGCGACGACAGCGCCAGGCCATCGGCCGCCCGTACGGTCGGCTCACCGATGATCTGGATCGGCATGTTCAGGTCATGTACCAGCGCGCGAATCACCGCCAGTTGCTGGAAGTCCTTCTCGCCAAAGATTGCCAGGTCCGGCTGGACCATGTTGAACAGCTTGCTGACCACCGTCGCCACGCCTTCGAAATGCCCCGGCCGGCTTGCGCCGCACAGGCCTTCGGACAATTGCGGGACACTGACGCGGGTCTGGCCGGCCATGCCGTCGGGATACATCTCCTCGACGGTCGGCGCGAACAGCAGATGGCAACCGGCCTGGAGCAGTTTTTCCTGGTCGGCGGCGAGGGTGCGCGGGTACTTGTCGAGGTCTTCGCCGGCACCGAATTGCAGCGGGTTGACGAAAACGCTCGCCACCACGAAGTCCGCCCGTTGGGAGGCCTTGGTCACCAGTGCAACGTGGCCGCTGTGCAGGTTGCCCATGGTCGGCACAAAGGCAATGCGCTTGCCTTCGCTACGGGCACGGGCCACGGCGGCCCGCAGTTCGCGTACGGTTTTTACGGTGTTCATGCAGAGAATCCGTGTTCGATACCAGGGAAAGTCGCTGCCTTGACTTCAGTCACGTAGGCATTCAACGCAGCTTCAATGCTGGTCTGGCCAGTCATGAAGTTTTTCACGAATTTTGGCACGCGGCCGGTAATGGACAGCCCCAGCATGTCGTGCAGAACCAGCACCTGGCCATCGGTGCGATTGCCGGCGCCAATCCCGATCACCGGAATCTTCACCGCCTGGGTGATTTCTTCAGCCAGCTCGCTCGGGACGCACTCGAGCAGCAGCATGGCCGCGCCAGCCTGTTCCAGAGCGATCGCGTCGGCACGCATCTGCCGCGCCTGGTTTTCATTGCGACCCTGGACCTTGTAGCCGCCAAGGATGTTCACCGACTGCGGGGTCAGGCCCATGTGCGCGCAGACAGGGATGCCGCGCTCGGCCAGCAGGCGGATCGAATCGGCCAGCCACAACGCTCCTTCGACCTTGACCATGTGCGCGCCGGCCTGCATCAACAGGGCGCTGTTGGTCATGGCTTGTTCGGTGGTGGCATAGGCCATGAAAGGCAGGTCGGCGAGGATCAGGGCATCGCTGTTACCGCGCTTGACGGCAGCCACGTGGTAAGCCATTTCTGCGCTGGTGACAGGCAAGGTGCTGTCGTGGCCCTGTAAAACCATGCCGAGGGAGTCGCCCACCAGCAGCACTTCGACGCCGGCCTGGTTGCAGGCGTGGGCGAAGGTTGCGTCGTAGCAGGTCAGCATGGTGATCTTTTCACCTTTTTGCTTCAGACCTTGCAGGGTGGTCAGGGTGATGGCTGGCATGAAAAGTTCCTCATTCAGGCGCTGTGGAAACTACTGCGAGTAACGCGCGTGATTCTTCGTTGAATACAGGCGCACGCTCTTTCGTCGTGCTTTTAAGGCCTGGATTGCGCCCTTGAACGCCGTGTAGGCGGCAGCGGGACGCCTATAGTCGTGAGGAGAACGAGGGAAGTCAATTGCGTGTGTTACCGCATTGTTACGGGTGGGGTGTTACCGGAGTAACTGATGCGATTCAGCAGCAGATCTTGTGCCCGACACAAAACCAATGTGGGAGCGGGCTTGCTCGCGAAGGCGGTGTGTCATCCAGAATCAATGTTGGCTGAAGCACCGCTTTCGCGAGCAAGCCCGCTCCCACAGGTGATTTGTGTCACGTCGGGAGCAGGCGTTCCAGGCCGACGAACGGGCATGCATTGAGCAGTTCGGCCAGGGTCCGGCCATCGGCCAGCTGCAGATCGGCAGGTGCCAGCTCGGCCAATGGATATAGCACGAAGGCCCGTTCCTGTATGTGGTAGTGGGGAACCTTGAGGCGCGGTTCGTCGATCAGGCGATCACCGAACAGCAAGATGTCGAGGTCCAGCGTACGCGGTCCCCAGCGTTCAAGGCGCTTGCGACCCTGGCCGTTTTCGATGGCCTGCAAGGCATCCAGCAATTCCAGTGGCGCCAGCGTGCTGTCGAGAGCGGCCACCGCATTGGTGTAGCGCGGTTGTCCGGGAAGCAGCGAGTCGCTTTGATAAAACGCAGAAACCCCGACAAGTCGGGATTGCGGCAAGGACGCCAGCGCCTCGACGGCGCAGCGCAATTGTTCGGCAGGGTCAGCCAGATTGCTGCCCATGCCGATGTAGATGCGTTCCATGGATTACTCGCCCGTGGTGCTCGAAGCGCCAGCGGCGCGCTTGCGCTTGGAGCCACCGCTGCGGCGACGCTTGCGCGGGGCGCCGGTGCCTTCTTCCTTGCCGCTGAGGTCGCGGATCATGTCGCGGCGCTCGCTTTCATTGGCGTCCTGATAGTCGGTCCACCATTCGCCGAGGCCGTCAGTCTGCTCGCCCGCACTCTCGCGCAACAGCAGGAAGTCATAGCCGGCGCGGAAGCGCGGGTTGTCCAGCAACAGATCGGCACGCTTGCCGCTGCGACGCGGCAGGCGTTCCTGCATGTCCCAGATCTCGCGGATCGGCATGGTGAAGCGTTTCGGAATCGCGATTCGCTGGCACTGTTCGGCAATCAGCTCATGCGCTGCTTCCTGCATCGCCGGAATCGGCGGCATGCCACGCTCCTGCAGACGCAGGACGCGCGCCGGCAGGGCAGGCCAGAGCAGGGCCGCAAACAGGAACGCCGGGGTGACCGGTTTGTTCTGCTTGATCCGCAGGTCGGTATTGATCAGGGCTTCGCTGATCAGGGTGTGGGTGTAGGTCGGGTTGTATTCCAGTGCTTCGGCGCTGGCCGGGAACAGTGGATCGAACAACTGCAAGTCGACCAGCATTTCAAACGTATCCGCGGCGTGGCCGGAGAGGAACAGCTTGAGCACTTCTTCGAACAGGCGAGCCGACGGGATCTCGCGCAACATCGGCGCCAGGTCGCGAATGGGCAGGGCGCTGTGTTTTTCGATACCGAAGTTCAGCTTGGCGGCGAAACGCACGGCCCGCAGCATGCGTACCGGGTCTTCCTGGTAGCGTTGCTTCGGATCGCCGATCAGGCGGATCAGGTGATTGCGGATGTCGTGTACGCCGTTGGCGTAGTCGAGGATGCGCTCGCTGACCGGATCGTAATACAGGGCATTGATGGTGAAGTCGCGACGTTGCGCGTCTTCTTCCAGGGTGCCATAGACGTTATCGCGCAGGATGCGCCCGCTTTCGTTGCGCGAAGACTGGTTGCTGTCTTCCTCGTCTTCGTTTTGCGGGTGATTGGCGCGGAAGGTCGCGACTTCGATGATTTCGCGCCCAAAGTGGATGTGCACCAGTTTGAACCGACGCCCGATGATACGCGCGTTACGGAATTCGGCCCGTACCTGCTCGGGGGTGGCGCTGGTGGCAACGTCGAAATCTTTCGGTGTAATGCCCAGCAACATGTCGCGCACGCAGCCGCCCACCAGGTAAGCCTGATAACCGGCGCTCTGCAGGCGTTCAACGATATTCACCGCGTAGCGGCTGAATTGCGCCTTTTGCAGCGAGTGTTGGCCGCTGTTGAGCACTTCAGGCGTGCTGCGAATGTGTTGCGTAGGACGCTTGGGAGAACGGAATGACTGGAACAGCTTCTTCAGCATGGGATGCACTGTTTGAAGGAATATTCGGCCATAACAGAAGAATGACCGCATGATGGGCGGGGATTCTAGCATTTAGTCGGGGGATGGTGTAGGACACAGCAGATATGAGCTGTAAGGCGCAGGATGTAGGAGCGAGCTTGCTCGCGATGGACGTGAACGATTACGCGTAAAACCAGATGCCCCGATGTGCCTGTGGGATTTTCGCGAGCAGGCTCGCTCCTGCAGTGATACGCGGGTTTTTCTGAATCGCAGAAACTACAAGGGGAGCCGAAGCTCCCCAAGAAGTAGTTGCATGCTCTATTTTTATTTTTGGTTTCGGGCTTTTTGTTTTTGTTAAGTGCCCTTGCCATGAAGCTTTCCTTCATGACCCTCCCAATCGGGAGCCAAGAGCAAACGGATTGCTTTGGTCGCTGAATTGCAGTGATCTTTCGATCCAACCAGTACAGGCTCTGTCTTAGGACAGTTTTTGTTGTTCTCGGCCTGGTCGTGGGGCAAGCCCCAAATACAACGCCTCTCCAAAAGAATCAGTTAGCTGCGCCTCTCGCCGTCTTGTTTTTATTGTGCGTGAGTCGATTCGTCTTATTTTTATTGTCTTGTGCATTGCTTGTTATTGTTCTTGTACCAAACATATAGCAGGGTGCGTGCCAACTTTTGCGAAACCCAATAAAACAAGGGGTTAGGTCGGCTGTTGGGCATTTCGACGGCGAAAAAAAGCCGGGGCTTCGTTACCGTAAGCCCCGGCTTCTGTTACGTGAAAAAGCTGAGGTAACAGTTTTTTCACAATGTCACGTGTTACCCGCACATGAGACAGGTGGGGTTCAGCTTTCGCTGGCCACCCCGGTCTTGCGCCGCGGGATGCCCAGGCGCTGACGGCGTTCCCACAGGCATTTGCGGCTGACCCCGAGTTTGCGGGCCAGTTCGGTTTCGGTCATGTGGTCCTGGTGTTCGAGGACGAAATGCTGGAAGTAGTCTTCCAGGGAGAGGTCTTCGGTCGGCTCGTGGTTGCTGTTACCGGCGTTGCCGTTGCCCTGTTGGGGCGGCAGGCCAATGAATTCGTCATCTTCCAGGTCGCCCAGTTCGATGTCGATGCCCAGCAGTTCGGCGGAGATTTCCGGGCTTTCGCACAGGATAACCGCGCGCTCGACGGCGTTTTCCAGTTCGCGAACGTTGCCCGGCCAGGAGTAGTGACGAATGGCTTGCTCGGCATCCGCGGCGAACTTCAGGTCGGTGCGGTTGATTCGCGCACTTTGCCGCGCCAGGAAGGCGTTGGCGATTTCGTTGACGTCCGCACCGCGTTCGCGCAGGGCTGGCAGCTTCAGCGCAATAACGTGGAGGCGGTAATACAAGTCTTCGCGGAACTGGCCGATCTTCGCCAGGCTCTTGAGGTCGCGGTGAGTCGCGGCGATCAGGCGCACATCGACTTTTTGCGACTGCACCGAACCTACGCGACGAATTTCGCCTTCCTGCAATACGCGCAGCAGGCGAGCCTGGGCTTCCAGTGGCAGTTCGCCAATTTCGTCGAGGAACAAGGTGCCGCCGTCCGCCGCTTCCACCAGGCCGGCGCGCCCGGCGCTGGCGCCGGTGAATGCGCCTTTTTCGTGGCCGAACAGTTCGGACTCGATCAGGCTTTCCGGAATGGCTGCGCAGTTCACCGAAATCATCGGTGCCTTGGCGCGTCTGGACAGGTTGTGCAGGGCGCGAGCCACCAGTTCTTTACCGGTGCCCGATTCGCCCTGGATCAGCACGTTGGAATCGGTCGGCGCGACTTTGCGGATCTTGCCATACAGGTCCTGCATCGGCGGGCATGAGCCGATAATGCCGATTTCACCGTTGCTGTTGTCGGCACCGGGTTTCGACGCACCATTGGCGGCTTTGCCGGCAACCGCTTCACCACCGGCTTGTGCCGTTTGTCGGTCACGCAGGATGCGTGCGGCGGCTTGCAGCATTTCGTCGTGGTCGAATGGCTTGGCAATGTAATCCACCGCACCCATTTTCATCGAGTCGACAGCCGAGCGCAGACTCGCGTAGCTGGTCATGATCAGCACCGGCGTACCTTGGGCGAGCTTGATCAACTCTGTGCCAGGCGCGCCCGGCAAGCGCAGGTCGCTGACGATCAGGTCGAACGAGGGAATGGTGAAGCGTTCTTGTGCTTCCTGCACTGAACCGGCTTCGCTGACCTGGTACTGGTTGCGTTCCAGCAGGCGGCGCAAGGCGGAGCGGATAATGGTTTCGTCTTCGACGATCAAAATGTGCGGCATTGATTCGATACTCTCGACGGTCTCAGTTCACAGCGGACGTCGCTTCGACATGACGCGGCAAGGTAACCCTGATTCGGGTGCCGCGTTGGCTTTGAACATCAGCCGGGCTGTCGATGGTGATTTGTCCATAATGCTCTTCAACGATGGAATAGACCAGTGCAAGGCCCAGACCGGTGCCTTCGCCAGGGTCCTTGGTGGTGAAGAAAGGTTCGAACAATCGGTCCATGATGCTCGACGGAATACCGCTGCCTTCGTCCTCCACGATCAGATCGACCGTGTGTTCGCCGGCTTCGCTCTTGACCCGCACCGCACTGCCGGGAGGCGATGCGTCACGGGCGTTTGAGAGCAGGTTGATCAACACCTGGGCCAGCCGTTGCGGGTCGCCTTCGACCCAGTGCTCGGGGTCGCACAGGTTGTAGAACTGCACTTCGAAATTGCGTCGGTTCAGGGCCAGCAGGCCGATGGCATCCTGAGCCACTTCGGCCAGACAGACGGGCTCGTCGCTGTGCTGATGGCTGCCGGCATGGGCAAAGCTCATCAGCGACTGGACAATGCGCGACACGCGCTTGGTCTGCTCGAGGATCTGCCCGCTGATCTCCTTCAGCTCGCCGTCTTCCTCGCGTTCTTCGCGCAGGTTCTGCGCCAGGCACGCGATACCGGTGATCGGGTTGCCGATTTCATGGGCCACGCCGGCCGCCAGGCGACCGATGCTCGCCAGGCGCTCGGAGTGCACCAGTTTGTCCTCGAGCATCTGGGTTTCGGTCAGGTCTTCCACCAGCAACACCAGGCCACTGTTGCCCGGTGCCAGGGGTTCGTCGATCGCCGCTTTGTGCAGGTTCAGCCAGCGTGTCTGGCCGTCGAGGGCCAGGTGCTGCTTGTGCAAGTGCTCGTCCGGCAGATTGATGAAGCCTTGCAGCAGTTCTTTCCACGGATCGGCAATGGTGCTCAGGCGCGAACCGACCACACGCTGTGCGGCGATGCCGGTCAGTTCCTCCATGGCCTTGTTCCACATGAGGATTTCCTGATCTTTCGCCAGCGAGCACACGCCCATCGGCAATTCCTGCAGGGTCTGGCGGTGATAGCGACGCAGGGCATCGAGTTCGGCGGCCAGACCGGTCAGGCGCGAGTGGTAGTCCTCGAGTCGACTTTCGATGAAGTGAATGTCTTCGGTCACGTAGTTTTCGCCACCTGCCTTGTAAGGCAGGAACGTCTCGACCATGTCCTGGGCCACGCTCGGCCCCATCAGGCCGGAGAGGTTGGCTTCGATGCGGTCACGCAAGCGACGCAGGGCATAGGGTCGGCGTTCGTCGAATGGCAGATAAAGGTCGCGCAGCGCCTGTTCCACTTCTTTCTGTGCCGCTTTTGCACCCAATGGTTTTGCAAGCTGCGTGGCGAACTCCTGGGGTGAGGCCGCGTGCAGTTCGCGGCGTTGCGGGCGGCGCACGTTATCCACGGCACAGGCTTCGGCAGCGCTGGCCTCTTCGGTGCTGGCGTTGGTGAACAGCGAGATCAGGGTGAACATCAGTACGTTGGCCGCCAGCGAGGCAATCGCCGCCATGTGCCAACTGGTGTCGTCCAGCACGTAGATCATGTTCAGCAGCGGAATGTAGAAGCCCTGCAGGTTACCGACCAGCGGTAGCAACATGGTCACCAGCCACACCAGTATCCCTGCCAGCAAGCCGGCGATGAAGCCGCGACGGTTGGCTGTCGGCCAGTACAGGACCGAGAGCACGCCCGGCAGGAACTGCAACGTGGCGACGAACGCGACGATGCCGAGGTTGGCCAGGTCCTGTTCGGCACCGAGCATCAGGTAGAAGCCGTAGCCAGCCATGATGATCGCGACAATCAGCGCCCGGCGGGTCCACTTCAGCCAGCGGTAGATATTGCCTTCGGCCGGTGGCTGATAAAGCGGCAGTACCAGGTGGTTCAAGGCCATCCCCGACAGCGCCAGCGTGGTGACGATGATCAGGCCGCTGGCGGCGGACAGCCCGCCGACATAGGCCAGCAATGCCAAAGCCTTGCTGTTGGCGGCGATGCCTATGCCCAGGGTGAAGTATTCCGGATTGGTGGTGGCGCCCAGTTTCAGGCCGGCCCAGAGAATCAGCGGCACCGCCAGGCTCATCAGCAGCAGGAACAGCGGCAGGCCCCAGCTCGCACTGACCAGCGAACGTGGGTTGAGATTTTCGGTAAAGGTCATGTGATACATGTGCGGCATCACGATGGCCGAGGCGAAGAACACCAGCAACAGGGTGCGCCACGGGCCTTCCTGCAAAGGCGTGTGCAGGGCCGCGAGCGCAGTCTGGTTTTGCAGCAGCCAAAGCTCAAGCTGTTGCGGGCCGTCGAACACGCCGTAAAGCGCATACAACCCGACACCGCCGAGGGCGATCAGCTTGATCACCGACTCGAAGGCAATCGCGAACACCAGGCCTTCATGCTTTTCCCGGGTGGCGATGTGGCGGGAGCCGAAGAAAATCGTGAACAGCGTAATCAGTGCACAGAAACTCAGGGCCACGCGATTTTGTACAGGCTCGCGGGTGAGGATGCCGATGGAGTCGGCGACCGCCTGAATCTGCAGGGCCAGTAACGGCAATACGCCGACCAGCATGAAAATCGTGGTCAGCGCTCCGGCCCAGGTGCTGCGGAAGCGGAAGGCGAACAGGTCCGCCAAGGACGACAGTTGATAAGTGCGGGTGATCTTCAGGATCGGATAAAGCAACACCGGCGCCAGCAGAAAGGCTCCGGAAACACCCAGGTAGCTGGATAGAAAGCCGTAGCCGTACTGATAGGCCAGGCCCACGGTGCCGTAAAACGCCCAGGCACTGGCATAGACGCCCAGCGACAGGGTGTAGGTCAGCGGGTGGCGAATGATCGCCCGGGGAATCATGCCCCGTTCACTGATCCAGGCCACACCGAACAGCACCGCCAGGTATGCGGCGCTGATCAGGATCATCTGGGTCAGGCTAAAGCTCATCGGCATCTTTTTGGCTCTGCAGGATGAAGGTCACGACGATCAGAATCAGCCAGAGCAGATAAGGGCGATACCAGGCGCCAGTGGCGTCGATCCACCAATCCATGATGGCCGGGGAAAACAGGTAAATGCCCACTACCAAAAGCAGGACCAAGCGATAGATGTACATCCCGGCCTCTCTTTTTTATGTGCGTGCCCGAAAACGTGCGGCGATGGTAACGGATGGGCGCGCCACTGCAAGTGCGATCACAGCAGCTGTGCCTCGGGCAGGCTCAGTGTGCGCGGGATCAGCGAGGCATCCCAGTGGGCAATGCCCCAGTTCAGCACTTCCCGTGGCGTGGCGTAAACCAGTTCGGTTCCCGGGTTCTGTCCCAGCGCGCGCAGCGCCCGCAATAACAGGGGCGTTGCCTGATCCTCGGTCAACGGCGGCGAACGGTAGGACTTACCGAGTTTATGGCCATCAGGCTGAGTAATCAGCGGGATATGCAGATAGCGAGGTTGCGGCAGGCCGAGCAGTTCTTGCAGGTACAACTGGCGGGGCGTGGAGTCCAGCAGGTCGGCACCTCGAACGATATCGGTGATGCCCTGCCAGGCATCGTCCAGGACCACGGCCAGTTGATAGGCGTAGAGCCCGTCGCGACGGCGGATCACGAAATCGCCGACTTCCCGGCCCAGGTGCTGGCGGTACTCGCCCTGCACCCGGTCGAGGAAGTGGTACTCCAGTTCCGGTACGCGCAGGCGGATGGCGGCATCATCGGCCCCATGGCCGGCATTGCGGCACAACCCCGGATAAATCCCGTGATAGGGTTCCAGCTGTTTGCGCGAACAGGTGCAGGCGTAGGCCAGGCCGTGATTGAACAGGCGATTGAGCACCTCGGCGTAGGCGTCGTGCCGCTCGCTTTGGCGTACCAGGTCGCCATCCCACTCGAAGCCATAGCTTTCCAGGGCCTTGAGAATGGCCGCCTGGGCGCCGGGTTCCTCGCGGGGCGGATCAAGGTCTTCCATGCGCATCAGCCAGCGTCCGCCCACCGAGCGCGCATCGAGGTACGAGGCCAGCGCTGCGACCAGAGAACCGAAATGCAGATGGCCACTGGGCGTAGGGGCGAAGCGCCCGATGTAGGTGGATGAGGCGATGGCAGTCATAAGGGCAGTGTTACTTTTTCCAGGCTTGCGCTAACCACCTTGTGGGAGCGGGCTTGCTCGCGAAGAGGCCATCAGCTTCAACATCAATATAGGCTGACGCACCGCTTTCGCGAGCAAGCCCGCTCCCACAGGTTTGCTGCTGAGGCGAATTTTAGAAACAAAAACGGAGCGTTCGCACGCTCCGTTCTTCGTTCAAGTCGCAATTATTTGCCGACTTGCTTTTCCTTGATTTCCGCCAGGGTCTTGCAGTCGATGCACAGGTCGGCGGTAGGGCGCGCTTCGAGGCGCTTGACGCCGATCTCGATGCCGCAGGATTCACACCAGCCGTACTCTTCGTCTTCGATCAGCTGAAGTGTCTTGTCGATCTTCTTGATCAACTTGCGTTCACGATCGCGGGCACGCAGTTCGAGGGCGAATTCCTCTTCCTGGCTGGCACGGTCGGCCGGATCAGGAAAGTTGGCCGCTTCGTCCTTCATGTGGTCCACGGTCTTGTCGACACCTTCCATCAGCTCTTTTTTCCACTGATTCAGAACCTTGGTGAAGTGCTTGCGCATGGGCTCGCCCATATACTCTTCGCCAGCTTTCTGAACATAGGGCTCGAAGCCGCTGATTGCCTGGTTTTGCTGCTTTGCTTGGGTGGACATGAAATAGACCGCCTCTACTCTTGTAATCCATCTGCGCAGGATTGCTCCATCACCGACACCTGCCGGCCCTGCGGCTGCAAGCGGGCGAACTTACCAGATCAACTCGGGCCGCGCTACTCCCGGATGTCGAGCTTGCGGCTGATGGTGCTTGCCAATGATGACAAACCGTTGTCTGGCGGCTCCGGAACCCTGCTCAACTATTGATTTTAGTCAAACCTTGCGCACTCGCTTGAATCGTTTGTGGTCAAGGTTATAAGCCCTCTGACCGCTTTAGGTTCTCGCTCGTTCCTGCGCTTGGGTAGAATCGGTTTTTTCCCCCCTGTTGAAGGAAGGCCAATGGCTCAGCCCTACAGTGCCCGCAGTCGCGCGATCGAACCTTTCCATGTCATGGCGCTGTTGGCGCGGGCCAATGAATTGCAGGCGGCTGGCCACGATGTGATCCACCTGGAAATCGGTGAGCCGGACTTCACCACCGCCGAACCGATCATCCAGGCCGGCCAGGCTGCGCTGACAGCGGGGAAGACCCGTTACACCGCCGCGCGCGGCATTCCGGAACTGCGTGAGGCCATTTCGGGCTTTTATCAGCAGCGTTATGGCTTGAACATCGACCCTCGACGCATCCTCATCACACCCGGCGGGTCCGGCGCGTTGCTGCTGGCCAGTGCTTTGCTGGTCGACCCTGGCAAGCACTGGTTGCTGGCGGACCCGGGCTACCCCTGTAACCGGCACTTCCTGCGACTGGTCGAAGGCGCGGCGCAATTGGTACCGGTCGGTCCGGAGGTGCGTTATCAATTGACGCCTGGCCTGATCGAGCGTCATTGGGATCACGACAGCGTGGGCGCATTGGTGGCGTCGCCGGCCAATCCGACCGGCACGATCCTGACCCGCGAGGAGCTGGCGAAATTGTCTGTCGCGATCAAGGAGCGCCACGGTCATCTGGTGGTCGACGAGATCTATCACGGCCTGACCTACGGCACCGATGCGGCCAGCGTGCTGGAAGTCGACGACAGTGCCTTCGTGCTGAACAGCTTTTCGAAGTACTTCGGGATGACCGGTTGGCGGTTGGGATGGCTGGTGGCCCCTGACGCTGCCGTCGGTGAGCTGGAAAAGCTCGCCCAGAATCTCTACATCAGTGCTCCAAGTATGGCGCAGCACGCCGCGCTGGCCTGTTTCGAGCCGGCAACCATCAGCATTCTCGAAGAGCGTCGCGCCGAATTTGGCCGGCGTCGGGATTACCTGCTGCCGGCCTTGCGTGAATTGGGCTTCGGCATTGCCGTGGAACCGGAGGGGGCATTCTACTTGTACGCCGATATCAGCAAGTTCGGCGGCGATGCCTTCGCGTTCTGTAAACATTTTCTCGAGACCGAGCATGTGGCCTTCACCCCGGGGCTGGATTTCGGGCGTTATCAGGCCGGGCATCATGTGCGGTTCGCCTATACGCAAAATCTCGAGCGGTTGCAGGAAGCGGTCGAGCGCATTGCCCGTGGGTTGCGGAGCTGGCAAGGCTGATGCGATTTAATCCCCCCCTCGAAGAAGGTCGCCTGATTCGACGCTACAAGCGTTTTCTCGCCGATATCGAAACCGTTGACGGCGAGTTGCTGACCATTCACTGCCCGAATACAGGTTCGATGCTCAATTGTCAGGTCGAAGGCGGGCAGGTCTGGTTCAGCCGCTCCAACGACCCGAAACGCAAGTTGCCCGGCACCTGGGAGATCGGCGAAACCCCGCAAGGGCGGTTGTTTTGTGTGAACACCGCCCGGGCCAATGGTTTGGTCGAAGAGGCGCTGCGAGCGGGCGTCATCACGGAATTGAACGGCTTTACCGGACTCAAGCGCGAAGTGGCTTATGGTCAGGAAAACAGTCGTATCGATTTCCGGCTCGATTACCCCGAAGGGCCTGCCTACGTCGAGGTCAAAAGCGTGACCCTGGGTTTCGACGGTACGGCGGTGGCGGCGTTTCCCGATGCGGTCACCCAGCGTGGCGCCAAGCATCTGCGGGAACTGGCCCACCTGGCCAGGGACGGTATTCGCGGGGTGCAGTTGTACTGTGTTTGCCTGACCGGCATCGAGGCCGTGCGTCCGGCGCAGGAAATCGATGCGGCTTATGCGCAGGCCTTGCGTGAGGCCATTGAGTGTGGGGTCGAGGTGCTGGCTTACGCTGTGAGCTTGAATCACCAGGAAATGCTGATCGACCGGCGTCTGGACGTGTTGCCGGGCGGCTAAAGGCTGATCCAGATCCCTTGTTCGTCCTCGCGACAGGCCACTCTGGTCAAGGCTTGCCCCGCGCAAGGGCCGGCGACGCATTCGCCGTCTTCGATCAGGAACAGTGCGCCATGGGTGGCGCACTGGATCAGGCTGTTGCTGGGGTCGAGAAACTGGTCAGGATGCCACTCCAAAGCGACGCCCCGGTGCGGACAGCGATTGATGTAAACATGGACCTGGCCGCTGCGGCGCACCGCAAAAAGCTTTTGGCCGTCAATGTCGAAACCGCGACTGCTGTCATTGACCAGTTCGGCACCTGCACAAAGCAACTTCATCTCTATCCTCAGTCCCGCAGCTCGTGACCGGATAGGTCCGGGCTTGACGGTTAAATGCGATCAATTGGCCGTCTTGCCCGCCGGGGACAAGTGCCTATCGTCGAGGATACTTGGCCTGACCATTCGATGCCCGGGAAACTGATATGCGTCTGACCACCCGCGCTGTGGTGATCGGCATGGCGCATCCATCGCCGAATCCCGTCAGTGCTTTTCCACAGGCAAAAAAAGACCCGGCAAGAGCCGGGTCAAATAACCGTGATTAGCCTGATGAGGAGATAATCTGAGAGTCCGAACCAAGGGCTATTCAGAAAATCGACCAGTCTCGCGACCAGTTGTGATAATCATATCGATTCTCATTACCAAGTCAACCGCTGTTTTTTGATTTCCTTGCGATTCGCCGAATTGACCTCTGTAGACCCCGTAATCATTGGGTTTCAGGTTGCAAAGCTTCTGAAATATTTGTCGGATCAGTTCTTGTGGCGTGAAGAAATGGCTTCCAGTTGTTTGTTCAACGCTTCCTTGCGCTCGGCAGGGATGTCATTCCAGTGAACGTCCATCAGGGCGCCTTCAATTGCGTACAACAACACCTTGGACGCCCGAAAACCGCGCGTCCGCACGGCCCGATATGCATCCACCGCCCCGAGGCGACGCAAGTCCGATGCGCTATGGATGCCCACGGCATGCAGCCATTGCGCTGACGTCTTGCCAAGATTCTTCAGGTGTTGCAGTTCATCATTCATCAAGCCTCCTTGCGATGGCCGAATGGAGAGCGTGGGCAATCTTCTGAGGAGTGTAGCCATCAGTAGGAAAAGCGTGATTGTTTGCTCGTTTTCGACGCAAAAGCTTCTAAGAGACAAGCGTTGGCAGGGTGTAGAAGGTCGGCGAACGTGCAAGGAAGAGTCAGGGGGGGAGCAATCAGGGATGGCAAGTGAATATCCCTGCAGTCCAGCGCAATGGGGCGCTGGACGTGTCAGCCGGCAACGGTGATCAGCGGGTGCGGTAGCGCAAACGCGTGCCGAAGTTCATCGACATGAGGATTTCGTCGGCACTCAGTTCCACTGGAAAGTAGGTACCGGAGATTTGCGCGTGGGCCAGGCTCGCGCCTTCCAGGTTCGCTTTGCGAAAATCGATGCCGCGCAAGTCGGCGGAGCGGAAGTAGGCGTCGCTGAAGTCCACACCGTCGGCATTCAGTTCGCGCAGGTCCAGCCCCCGGAAATCTCCACCCACCATGTCGATAGGGCCATCCTTGGGGCGCTCACTGTTGAAGCCTCTGATGTCGTCTTTGTGCAGCAGGGCATAAAGCGGAGTGTCGAGAAGTTTTGGCTGGCTCATGTCGCATCACCTGATGGTTTTATGACGCCAGTATAGTGCCACTGTTTAACAGCCGTGAGGCCTGCGAGGGCCTCACGGCTGAAATAGTTTTTACAGGCCCGGCAGGCGTTGGCGAATCTGTTCCACAACGGTATCCAGGGTCCCGCTTTCGTTGGTCTGGACGCGTTTGCTGCAGAGGATTTCCGCGGGGGTCAGCGCCTCACGGCTGGCTTGTTGGGCTTCGATCACGGCCAGAGTGGCGTCGGACGGGTCCTTCTTGTCGGCCTGGCGTACGGCCAGCCAGCTTTCGATCACGGCCTGTGGTGCATTGCAGTCGAGGATCAGGAAGGGTGCACCCGTGGCCTCGGCCACCTTCGCCGCACTGTCACGCTGCTCACGCTTGAGGTAAGTGGCGTCGACCACCACCGGGAAGCCCGCACGCAGAATGACGTCGGCGATTTCGTGCAGGCGGGCATAGGTCGCCGCGCTGGCGTCGGCACTATAGATGCCGGCCTGTACATCATTCTCGACGGTCTGTTCGCCGAACAGGCGCTTGCGCTCGACATCGGAGCGCAGGCGAATCGCGCCCAGGGCTTCGACCAGGCGCATGGCGACATGGCTTTTACCGACAGCGGAAACGCCGTGGGTAATGGCCATGAAGCGCGAAGGAATGGTGCTGTAGCTTTCCGCGAGGTTGGCGTAGTTGCGGTACTGGCGCAGGGTCGTGGCGCGCTGCACTGCAGTGGCGTCGGCCGGCATGCTGAACAGGGCGACCTTGGCGCGAACCAGGGCGCGGTAGGCTTTATAGAAGTTCAGCAGTTCGAGGCCGCGATAGTCGCCGGTCAACTCCAGGTACTGGCTGACGAAACGGCGCGCCAGGCACTTCAGGCCGCGATCTTCCAGGTCCATCGCCAGGAAGCCGGTGTCGGCATAAACGTCGGTAAAACGGAACGGCTCGTTGAATTCGATGCAGTCGAAGATCACGACCTTGCCGTCGATCACGGTTGCGTTACCCAGGTGGATGTCACCGTGGCATTCACGAATGAAGCCTTCGGCCTTGCGCTGGGCGAGCAGTGGTTTGAGGCGCTCGAAGCTGCTTTCGGCCCAGGCTTGCAGGGCGTCGAGTTGCAACAGGTCGGCTTTGTCGCTGAGGAACGGACGAATCTGTTCGAAGTTCTGCCGTACCGGCGCCATGACGCTGTCCGGGGTGCCGGCTTCATGCCCGGCCGGCACTTTGGGGGCGTTGAGGTGGAAGCGGGCGATTTGCTCGGCCATCTCGTCGATGTGCGCGGTGGTCAATTCGCCATTGGCTTGCAGGGTGCTCAAGAGTCCGCTTTGCGGAAACTGGCGCATCTTCAGCAGATATTCGATGGCTGGCCCTTCGCCGCCCAATTGCGGAGCCTCGGCGCTGCCGGTGACGGGCAACACTGCCAGGTACAAATCGTCGGTCAGGCGCTGGTTCAGGCGCAGCTCTTCAGCGCAAAAATGTTCGCGAGCTTCAAGGCCGGTAAAGTCGAGAAAACCGAAGTTGACCGGTTTCTTCACTTTATAAGCGAAGGGGCCGGTGAGAATGACCCAGGAGATATGGGTTTCGATGACCTGGAATCCTTCTACCGGGTGCGGGTAGAGGGCAGGGTTTTGCAGGGCAGCGATCAAGGTCTGGCTCACAGGCGATCCTTCAGAGTCTGGAAAATCAAGGCCGTCATTATGGCTGCAAGTCCGCTTGACGCAAACCTCGGAGCGCTCCTGTTGAGTATGAATAAAGTGCGTATAATCCGCCGCCATGACTCGTACTCGAACTCCCCGTACCCCCAAAAAACCACCCTCCAGGGGCCTGCGCCCGTGGCTGGGCTGGGCCATTAAACTCAGTCTGGTCGGCCTGGTAGTGCTGGCCGGATTCGCCGTTTACCTTGATGCGATCGTCCAGGAGAAGTTCTCCGGCAAGCGCTGGACCATTCCGGCCAAGGTTTACGCACGTCCGCTCGAGCTGTTCGTCGGACAAAAGCTGAGCCGGGATGATTTCCTGACCGAGCTCGATGCCCTGGGTTATCGCCGTGAAAGCGTGGCCAACGGTCCGGGCGCGGCGTCGGTGAACGGCAATACCGTTGACCTGAACACCCGTGGCTTCCAGTTCTACGAAGGCATGGAGCAGGCGCAACCGGTGCGGGTGCGTTTCTCCGGCGATTACGTGGCCGAGCTGGCGGGGGCAAAAGGCTCGAAACTGTCGGTGGTGCGCCTGGAGCCGCTGTTGATCGGTGGCCTGTACCCGAAAAACCTTGAAGACCGGATTCTGATCAAGATCGATCAGGTGCCGCCGTATCTGCTGGAAACGCTGGTGGCTGTCGAGGACCGCGATTTTTATCATCACTTCGGTGTTTCGCCGAAGTCGATCGCCCGAGCGATCTGGGTCAACGGTTCATCCGGCCGCATGCGTCAGGGCGGCAGTACCCTGACTCAGCAGTTGGTCAAGAACTTCTACCTGACCAACGAGCGCAGTCTGAGCCGCAAGCTCACCGAAGCGATGATGGCGCTGCTGCTTGAACTGCATTACGACAAACGCGAAATCCTTGAGGCTTACCTCAACGAAGTATTTATCGGGCAGGACGGTCAGCGCGCGGTGCACGGTTTCGGTCTGGCCAGCCAGTTCTTCTTCAGTCAGCCGCTGGCCGAACTCAAGCTGCATCAAGTCGCACTGCTGGTGGGGATGGTCAAAGGGCCGTCTTCCTACAACCCGCGTCGTTATCCGGAACGTGCCCTTGAGCGGCGCAACCTGGTACTCGATGTGCTGCAGGAGCAGGGCGTCGCGACTGCCGAACAGGTTGAGGCGGCGAAGAAAATGCCGCTGGGCGTGACCAAGCGCGGCAGTCTGGCGGACAGCTCGTTCCCCGGCTTCCTCGATCTGGTCAAGCGCCAGTTGCGCGAAGACTATCGCGACGAAGACTTGACCGAGGAAGGCCTGCGCATCTTCACCAGTTTCGACCCGATCCTGCAGATGAAGGCTGAGGCCTCGGTCAACGACACCTTCAAGCGCCTGGCCGGGCGCAAGGGTTCCGATGACGTCGAGGCGGCCATGGTCGTGACCAACCCGGAGACCGGCGAAGTACAGGCCATGATCGGCAGTCGCCAGGCCAGTTTTGCCGGGTTCAACCGGGCGCTGGATGCTGTGCGGCCGATCGGCTCGTTGATCAAGCCGGCGGTGTACCTGACCGCGCTGGAGAAGCCGAGCCAGTACACGTTGACCAGCTGGCTGTCGGACGAGTCCTTCTCGGTCAAGGGCGCCGACGGCCAGGTCTGGAAGCCGCAGAACTATGATCGTCGTTCTCACGGTACCGTCTTCCTCTATCAGGGTCTGGCGCATTCCTACAACCTGTCGACCGCGCGTCTCGGCCTGGCGGTCGGTGTGCCGAACGTTCTGAAGACGGTGGAGCGCCTGGGGGTGTCTCGTGAATTCCCGGCCTTCCCCTCGATGTTGCTCGGTGCTGGCGGGATGACGCCCATCGAAGTGGCGACCATGTACCAGACCCTCGCCAACGGTGGCTTCAATACGCCGATGCGCGGGATTCGCAGCGTGCTGACGGCCGAAGGCGAGCCGCTCAAGCGTTATCCGTTCCAGATTCAGCAGCGTTTCGATCCGGCCTCCATTTACCTGATCCAGAGCGCCATGCAGCGCGTGATGCGAGAAGGTACCGGCAGCTCGGTTTACAACGTGTTGCCAAGAACGCTGAACCTCGCGGGTAAAACCGGCACCAGTAACGACTCGCGAGACAGTTGGTTTGCCGGTTTCAGCCAGGACTTGCTGGCGGTGGTCTGGCTGGGGCGCGATGACAACGGCAAGACGCCATTCACGGGTGCCACCGGTGCCTTGCAGGTCTGGACCAGCTTCATGCGCAAGGCCGACCCGTTGCCGCTGGACATGCCGCAGCCGGATAATATCGTTCAGGCCTGGGTGGATTCGCGAACCGGGCAAGGTTCTGACGCCGGTTGCCCCGGTGCCGTGCAGATGCCGTATATTCGCGGCAGCGAACCGCCTCCCGGTGCCGCTTGCGGTGGTGAAAGCCCTGCCGAGTCGGTGATGGATTGGGTCAAGGGCTGGATGAATTAAGCAAAGAGGGTTTCAAGTGAACAAGTGGTTGATTCCAGCGGTTGCCGCCGTAGCTTTGCTCAGCGGTTGTTCTACCGTCCAACGTGGTTCGATTCCGGTTGTGGATTCCGGTACTGCGGTGTCCAACAGTGAGCGGATCTCGGCCAATGGCGGCTTCCGCCAGACGACCGTCAAGCGCCCTGTACAAGGTCAGTCGCAGACCCAGGCGATTCCGCAAGGTGACAGCGGCGTCGTGGTGATGGTGCCAGGCGCTGCAACGACTTCCACGCCAATCAGCACTACGCCTATTACCCCGGGGCCGATCACGCCGGGGCCGATTGACACGTCGCCGGTACAGTCGGCGCCGATCAATCAGGGCAGCTACAGCATGCCGTCGTCGCCAAGCGGGATTCCGTCGGCCAGTTCGGGCGGGCTCTCTGCCGACGAGCAACTGGACGGTCCGGTACTGGCTTTGCTGACCACCGCTCAGCAGCAACAGGCGAGCGGTGATCTCAACGGTGCCTCTTCCAGCCTTGAGCGCGCCCAGCGCGTTGCTCCGCGTGAACCGCAGGTGCTGTACCGTCTGGCGCAGGTGCGGATGGCTCAAGGCGATGCGGCCCAGGCCGAGCAGTTCGCTCGCCGTGGGCTGACGTTGGCCAATGGGCGTCCGGCCCTTCAGGCCAACTTGTGGGAGCTGATTGCCCAGGCACGTGAAAAGCAGGGTGACGCCCAGGGCGCGGCACTGGCGCGCCAGAAGGCCAAGGTAACGCTGTGATGGATGCGCGCTTTCTGAAAATCGCCGATCAACTGCTGTTGATCGAGCGCGAGTTGCGGGTGCAAGGCTGGTGGGACGAGGTCTCGCCATCGGCCGAAGCGCTTTCCAGTGTCGAGCCGTTTTCGGTCGATACACTGGATTTCGAGCAATGGCTGCAATGGATCTTCCTGCCGCGCATGAAGATGATCCTCGAGCAGGATTTGCCGCTACCCAATGCTTCGGGCATTCAGGAAATGGCTGAAATGGTCTTTGCCGGACGCAATGTCCAGGGCAGGGATCGGCAGTTGCAGGTATTGCTCAAGCAGTTTGATCAGTTGATAGCCGCCTCTCGCTGAGCCAGAAGCTGCCAGCGTCTGCTGGCAGTTGTCCACAATCTCTCTCTATTTTGTCGGCCGTTGCAGGGTAAGTGCATGCGCGTGCCAATTTTTTGCCAAAAGTTGCGCAATCGAAGCTAACACAGGGCGGATTTACGGGTTTTTTCTTGCGTTCTCATGTGCTTAGTAGAATAAAGCTCATAGACGACTTGACTTGCGAAGGGCGAAACAGAAGAATCCAAAGTCCGCTGTACAGGGACTGCCAGAAGCAGACCCTCTCAGCAGATCATGAGGCGCATATCCGCGTCGACCTGTTACACCCGCAACGCGTTACCTCGCGCTGGGTGGGAAAGCCCCGCAACACTTGGGACGATCCCAATACTTGCTCAGTCAGTGCTGACGTAGTCGGCGACCACCGTCGCTCATGCTCTGCTGAGAAGTAAACCTATTAAGACCCGTCCCATTTTTCGTGGGCGGTATTCTGGCGTTTTAGAGGTGAGCAACGTGGAGCTTTTATCTGGCGGTGAGATGCTCGTCCGCTTTTTGCGCGACGAAGGCGTCAAATATATCTACGGGTACCCGGGTGGTGCTCTTCTTCATGTCTACGATGCCCTGTTCAAAGAACCGGAAGTGACCCACATCCTGGTTCGTCACGAGCAAGCGGCTACCCATATGGCTGACGGCTACGCCCGTGCCACCGGTAAAGCCGGTGTGGTGCTGGTGACTTCCGGCCCGGGCGCGACAAACGCCATCACCGGTATTGCCACGGCCTATATGGACTCCATTCCGATGGTGGTCATTTCCGGCCAGGTGCCGAGCACCATGGTTGGCACCGACGCATTCCAGGAAACCGACATGATCGGTATCTCCCGGCCGATCGTGAAACACAGCTTCATGATCAAGCACGCGTCGGAAATCCCGGAAGTCATGAAGAAAGCCTTCTACCTGGCGCAATCCGGTCGCCCTGGTCCGGTCGTTGTCGATATTCCGAAAGACATGACCAACCCGGCCGAGAAGTTCGAATACGTCTTCCCGAAAAAAGCCAAGCTGCGTTCCTACAGCCCGGCTGTTCGCGGTCACTCCGGTCAAATCCGCAAGGCGGCAGAAATGCTCCTGGCGGCCAAGCGTCCTGTGTTGTACTCGGGCGGCGGCGTGATCCTCGGCGGTGGTTCCGCACCACTGACCGAACTGGCGAAGATGCTCAACCTGCCAGTGACCAATACCCTGATGGGCCTCGGTGGCTACCCAGGCACCGACCGTCAGTTCATCGGCATGCTCGGCATGCACGGCAGCTACACCGCCAACCTGGCGATGCACCATGCTGACGTGATCCTCGCTGTCGGCGCGCGTTTCGACGACCGTGTCATCAACGGCGCGTCGAAGTTCTGCCCGAACGCCAAGATCATTCACATCGACATCGACCCGGCTTCGATCTCCAAGACCATCAAGGCCGACGTGCCGATCGTGGGTCCGGTCGAGAGTGTCCTGACCGAAATGGTCGCGATCCTCAAGGAAATCGGCGAGACCCCGAACAAGGAGTCCGTTGCCAGCTGGTGGAAGCAAGTCGATGAGTGGCGCGGTGATCGTGGCCTGTTCCCTTATGACAAGGGCGACGGCAGCGTCATCAAGCCGCAGGCCGTGATCGAAACCCTGTGCGAAGTGACCAAGGGTGATGCCTTTGTAGCCTCCGACGTGGGTCAGCACCAGATGTTCGCGGCGCAGTACTACACGTTCAACAAGCCGAACCGCTGGATCAACTCCGGTGGCCTGGGCACCATGGGCTTCGGTTTTCCGGCGGCCATGGGCATCAAGTTGAGCTTCCCGGATGACGACGTCGTTTGCGTCACTGGGGAGGGCAGTATCCAGATGAACATTCAGGAGCTGTCGACCTGCCTGCAATACGGTTTGCCGGTCAAGATCGTCATCCTGAACAACGGTGTGCTGGGCATGGTTCGCCAGTGGCAGGACATGAGCTACGGCAGCCGCCATTCTCATTCCTATATGGAATCGTTGCCTGACTTCGTCAAACTGGCAGAGGCCTACGGTCACGTTGGCGTGCGTATCACCGATTCGAAGGACTTGAAGTCGAAGATGGAAGAGGCGTTCGCCATGAAAGATCGCCTGGTGGTGATCGACATTTCGGTCGACACCAGCGAGCACGTCTATCCGATGCAGATCAAAGACGGCTCCATGCGCGATATGTGGCTGAGCAAGACGGAGCGTACTTAATCATGCGGCACATTATTTCCTTGCTTCTGGAAAACGAACCCGGCGCTCTGTCTCGCGTGGTTGGCCTGTTCTCGCAGCGCAACTACAACATCGAAAGCCTGACCGTGGCCCCAACCGAAGACCCGACCCTTTCGCGTCTGACGCTGACCACTGTCGGTCACGATGAAGTCATCGAGCAGATCACCAAGAACCTGAACAAGCTGATCGAAGTGGTAAAACTGGTCGACCTGTCGGAAAGTGCTCACATCGAGCGCGAACTGATGTTGGTCAAGGTCAAGGCCACCGGCGCCCAGCGCGCCGAGATCAAGCGCACTACCGATATTTACCGTGGGCAGATCGTCGATGTCAGCGCCAGCGTGTATACCGTTCAACTGACCGGTACCAGCGACAAGCTCGACAGCTTCATTCAGTCCATCGGCACCGCCTCGATTCTGGAAACCGTCCGTAGCGGCGTGACCGGCATTGCCCGCGGCGACAAAGTACTCAGCATCTAAACCAAATTAGCGAACGGCCTGAACGGCCTGATATAGGGGAAATTCATGAAAGTTTTCTACGATAAAGACTGCGACCTGTCGATCATCCAGGGCAAGAAAGTTGCCATCATCGGTTACGGTTCCCAAGGCCACGCTCAGGCGTGCAACCTGAAAGATTCCGGCGTTGACGTGACTGTAGGTCTGCGTAAAGGTTCGGCTACCGTTGCCAAGGCAGAAGCCCACGGCCTGAAAGTGACCGACGTTGCTTCGGCTGTTGCAGCGGCCGACCTGGTCATGATCCTGACCCCGGACGAGTTCCAGTCCTCCCTGTACAAGAACGAAATCGAGCCGAACATCAAGAAAGGCGCCACCCTGGCCTTCTCCCACGGCTTCGCGATCCACTACAACCAGGTTGTGCCGCGCGCTGACCTCGACGTGATCATGATCGCGCCGAAGGCTCCAGGCCACACCGTACGTTCCGAATTCGTGAAGGGCGGCGGTATCCCTGACCTGATCGCTATCTACCAGGACGCCTCGGGCAACGCCAAGAACGTTGCGCTGTCCTACGCTGCCGGCGTTGGCGGCGGCCGTACCGGCATCATCGAAACCACTTTCAAGGACGAGACCGAAACCGACCTGTTCGGCGAGCAAGCCGTTCTGTGTGGCGGTACCGTTGAGCTGGTAAAAGCCGGTTTCGAAACCCTGGTTGAAGCTGGCTACGCGCCGGAAATGGCCTACTTCGAGTGCCTGCACGAACTGAAGCTGATCGTTGACCTCATGTACGAAGGCGGTATCGCCAACATGAACTACTCGATCTCCAACAACGCCGAATACGGCGAGTACGTGACCGGCCCGGAAGTCATCAACGCCGAGTCCCGTCAGGCCATGCGCAACGCCCTGAAACGTATTCAGGACGGCGAATACGCCAAGATGTTCATCAGCGAAGGCGCTACCGGCTATCCTTCGATGACCGCCAAGCGTCGTAACAACGCCGCTCACGGTATCGAAATCATCGGTGAGCAACTGCGCTCCATGATGCCGTGGATCGGTGCCAACAAGATCGTCGACAAAGCCAAAAACTAAGTCACGCCCTTGTACGAAAAACGCGGCTTAGGCCGCGTTTTTTCGTTTGGGAGAGCGGTTCTGGTATAAAGCTGCATCGTTTGCGGCCGAACCGTCGTCCCAGACACCTGTCCAAACTTTCCACCCCGTTGCAAGGTAATGTCCATGAGCGAACGCCCCGAAGAGCCAAACCAGGCTTCTGACGCCGAAAGCCTGCTGCCCATCGATGAACATGTCGAGGAGGGCCATGACGCTGAAGGTCGTAAAGTCCGGCATCGTGGTATCTATCTTCTGCCGAACCTGTTTACCACTGCGAACCTGTTCGCAGGGTTTTACTCCATCATCAACTCGATGAGCGCCCAGGCGGCCCTGAGTGCGGGTGACTCGGCCAATGCGAGCAAGTATTTCGCGTTTGCGGCCATCGCGATCTTCGTTGCCATGGTGCTCGATGGCCTTGATGGCCGCGTGGCGCGTATGACCAATACCCAGAGCGCCTTCGGTGCCGAGTACGACTCGCTGTCGGACATGGTTGCCTTTGGTGTCGCACCGGCATTGCTGGCCTTTGGTTGGGCGCTGGGTGACATGGGCAAGGTTGGCTGGATGGTCGCCTTCATTTATGTCGCGGGTGCGGCGCTGCGTCTCGCACGTTTCAACACTCAGGTCGGTACGGCGGACAAGCGCTACTTTATCGGGCTGGCCAGCCCGGCGGCGGCGGGTGTTGTTGCAGGCATCGTCTGGGCATTCAGCGATTACGGCATTCAGGGCTCGAAGATGTCCTTCCTGGTTGCGCTGATGGTGGCGGCGGCCGGCATGCTGATGGTCAGCAACATCAAGTACAACAGCTTCAAGGAACTGGACCTGAAAGGGCGCGTGCCGTTCGTGGCGATTCTCGCTGTGGTGCTGGTGTTTGCGGTGGTGTTCAGTGATCCGCCGCGCATCCTGTTGCTGGTGTTTCTCGCCTATGCAGCCTCCGGCCCGGTTCAATACCTGTTACGTCTTCGCCGTAACAAGAGCGCGTAATTTCCCTCATACTCCGCAGTCTATGGGTGCATCTGTCCTCCAAAGCTGCGGAGTAACCATGCTGATCAAAGTCACCAGAACGTCCGACTGTCATGAGTCGGACGTCACGCCTGAATCCCTCTATCTGTCTCGACGCAAAGTGCTCGGTGCCACGGTTGCCGGCTTCGCTTTGGGCAGCCTGCCGCAATGGGCCAGCGCTGGCGATGCTGCGCGTTACCCGGATGTCGAACCCGGCAAGGCGCCTTCCTGGTTCAGCGAAAAACTTCCTGCTACCCAGTGGGGTGCGGTCAACGTCAAGGATGAGGCGATCACGCCGTTCAAGGATGCGACCCACTACAACAACTTCTACGAGTTCGGCACCGACAAGGGGGATCCGGCCGCCAATGCCGGCGCGCTGAAGACTGAGCCGTGGTCGGTGGTCGTGGACGGGGAGGTGGGCAAGCCAGGGCGGTATGCGCTGGAGGATTTCATGAAGCCGTACCAGCTTGAGGAGCGAATCTACCGACTGCGTTGTGTAGAAGCCTGGTCGATGGTCATTCCCTGGATCGGCTTTCCCCTCTCGGCGTTACTCAAGGAAGTAGAGCCGAACTCGAAAGCCAGATTCATCCGCTTCGAAACCCTGCAGGATTCCAAAAGCATGCCGGGGCAACGCTCCGGTTTTGCCTTGATCGACTGGCCCTATATAGAAGGGCTGCGTCTGGATGAGGCGATGAACCCGTTGGCGATTCTTGCGGTAGGCATGTACGGGCGTGAGTTGCCTAATCAAAACGGCGCGCCGTTGCGTTTGGTGGTGCCCTGGAAATATGGCTTCAAGAGCATCAAGTCCATTGTGCGCATCAGTCTGGTCAGCGAGCAGCCGAAAACCACCTGGCAAAGTATTGCTCCGGATGAGTATGGCTTTTATGCGAACGTGAATCCCACGGTTGATCATCCTCGCTGGACTCAGGCTCGTGAACGCCGCCTGCCGAGCGGTTTATTCAAGCCCAATGTGCGCGATACGCAAATGTTCAACGGCTATTCAGAGGAAGTTGCCTCTCTATATATGGGGCTCGACCTGAGGAAGAATTACTGATGCGCTATCCGTTTTGGCGTATCGGTGTCTTTGTCGTGGTACTGGTGTGGCCGCTGCTGTGGTTGTCTCAGGCCTGGGGGGATGTCCTCGGGCCGGATCCGGGCAAGGTACTGGTCGATCGATTGGGGTTGGGGGCGCTTGTTCTGCTGCTCGTGACTTTGGGTATGACGCCTTTGCAGAGGCTCACCGGTTGGCCAGGGTGGATTGTTGTGCGGCGACAGTTGGGGTTGTGGTGTTTTGCCTATGTAGTGCTCCACCTCAGTAGCTATGCCGCATTCATTCTTGGTTTTGACTGGTCGCAATTGGGTGTCGAGTTGCGCAAGCGGCCTTACATTATTGTCGGGGCGCTGGGCTTTCTTGGTTTGCTGGCATTGGCGGTGACGTCCAATCGATACAGTCAGCGGCGATTGCGGGCGAGTTGGAAGAAGTTGCATCGCCTGGCTTACGTCATTCTCGGGCTTGGATTGCTGCATATGCTCTGGATTGTGCGTGCCGACCTCAAAGAGTGGGTGATCTATGCGTCTATAGGTGCGTTGTTGTTAGTGCTGCGGCTACCGCCCGTAGCTCGTCGAATCCCTCGTTTAACGGCTAAAAAGGCCTCTTCTGCCAAATAGGCGTAAATAGGTGTTGACGGCAGATTCTGGAGGCCTATAATTCGCCCCACTTCCGGCGCAGTCGAAACGGAAAACTCCTTGATAAACAAAGAGTTACGCAGTTTTCGGCGGCAGGTTGCTTCAGTTCATCGAAGCGCCAAGGAAGTTGAAAAAGAGGTGTTGACAGCAGCGAGTAACGCTGTAGAATTCGCCTCCCGCTGACGAGAGATCGAAGGCGCAAGTGGTTGAAGTTGTTAAGGATTCCTTGAAAACTTCTGAAAAAAATCACTTGACAGCA